>NZ_JBSFLV010000041.1:0-77340 GCF_053599215.1 Streptomyces sp. NPDC001002
GTGGAATGTGAAGGCGATCCGTCGATTCACCGTCCGTCCCGTTCTCCCCGACCCCCTCCGGCCCCTGAGTGATCTTGGCCGCGGTGCCGGCGCGCCTCGACCAGCTCGCGGGCGAGCATCGCCGTCGTCCAGGCCGCGCCGCAGGCCAGCAGCAGGGTGAGGGCGGCGGCCCAGACCGGCGCGGCGGACAGGTCGTAGGCCGCGGTCACGGCCGGCGGCGCCGGTGCGAAGACGTGGTCGCGGACGGTGTGGAAGACGGCGGCCGCGCCCAGCACCAGCGCCGTCAGACAGCACAGCAGGACGGTCGCCACCAGGCACTGCCACACCCACAGCGCGACCACGGGTTCCCGGTCGGGCCACCCGGCCCGCACCAGGGCACGCGGCACCGGCACGGCGGCCGTGAGGGCGACGACGCTCAGCAGGAGCAGGCAGACGGTCATGCCATCGGTCATGCCATGGGCTCCGGATCCTGGTCGGAGGAAGGAGAGGTGCGGTACGGGGCGAAGGGCTCGGCGCGCGTTCCGCCCGCGGCCGGTCCGCCCGCCGCCAGTATGCCGGTGCCGGAGCCGAACGTCAGGACATGAGAAAGACCCACTACGCCCCGTACGACCCCCGTCACACCCAACTCCCCATCACCCCCCGTCACACCGGACGCCCCTTCACCCCCGGCCCTCCCCTACAGCGCTCCCGCCACGATCCGCCCGGTCACCTCGCCCAGCCCCACCCGGACCCCGCCCGGTCCCGGTGCCCATGCCGAGAGGGTGACGACGTCCCCGTCCTCCAGGAACGTCCGCTTGCCGTCGGGGAGTTCCAGGGGTTCGGTGCCGTTCCAGGTCAGCTCCAGCAGGGACCCGCGCTGCGACCGCTCGGGCCCGCTGACCGTGCCGGAGCCGTAGAAGTCCCCGGTGCGCAGGGAGGCGCCGTTGACGGTCATGTGGGTCAACTGCTGGGCGGCCGTCCAGTACATGGTGGAGAAGGGCGGCTCGGAGACGACATGGCCGTTGATCGCGACGGAGATCCGGATGTCGTAGCCGCCCGGGTCGATACCGGTCGCGCCGTCGTCCAGATACGGCAGCAACGCGTGCGTGCGCTCCGGCGGCGCCACCGCGGCCTCCTCCAGCGCGTCCAGCGGGGTGATCCACGCCGACACCGAGGTGGCGAAGGACTTGCCGAGGAACGGGCCGAGGGGGACGTACTCCCAGGCCTGGAGGTCGCGTGCGGACCAGTCGTTGAGGAGGCAGAGGCCGAAGACGTGGTCGCGGAAGTCGCCGAGCGCCACCGACTCGCCCATCGGGGAGGGCGCGCCGACCACGAAGCCGACCTCCGCCTCGATGTCCAGGCGGACGGAGGGGCCGAAGACGGGTGCCGGGTCGGTGGGGGCCTTGCGCTGCCCTGACGGTCGTACGACATCCGTGCCCGAGACGACCACTGTGCCCGACCGGCCGTGGTAACCGATCGGGAGGTGCTTCCAGTTGGGGGTCAGCGGGTCGGGGGCGTCCGGGCGGAAGATCTGTCCGACGTTCCGTGCGTGGTTCTCGGACGCGTAGAAGTCGACGTAGTCCGCGACCTCGAAGGGGAGGTGGAGCGTGACCGACGACAGCGGGTGGAGGAAGGGCGCGATCGTCTCCTGGTGCGCCGGGACCGTCACCCAGGCCGTCAGCGCGCGCCGTACGTCCGACCAGGCCGTGGGGCCGGCCGCGAGCAGCGGGTTCAGCGAGGGACGGGCGAGCAGGGCGGCGTACGGCGAACCGAGCGCCCGGGCCGCCGCGCCCGCGTCGAGGACGTGGTCGCCGAGCCGGACGCCGACAGTCCGCCCGTCGGACCCGTCAGCGGGCTCGGCCTCCGATCCCGCGCGCGAGAACACGCCGTACGGAAGGTTGTGGACACCGAAAGGGTCGCCCTCGGGGACGTCGAAGGGGGGCATGGGGTGCTGCCTCACTCTCACCATGTGTCGCGTTCTGACATGCGGCCGTGCCACACGTTACGGCTGAGTTGCCTGTCCTGACAGTGTCTAAAGAGTTTGCAATGTCCGAATTGGCCTTGTCGGACGGCCCAATTCCGGCTTAGCGTCCTTTGGGGGACACGGACGGGGTGGGTCCGGTCCGTAGGGGGGACGCGTGGGGGGACCCGTGGCCAAAAGCGCTGCCAGTGTGCCTTTTGAGGCTGATCGTGAAGTGCCGGGCCTGATCGTGAAGTTCGGCGACTATCCGCTGCACCACGGCGGCGTGGGGGCGATACGCAGCCTCGGCCGCCTCGGCGTGCCGATGTACGCGATCACGGAGGACGCCTACACGCCCGCCGCCGCAAGCCGCTATCTCAAGAAGGCCTTCGTCTGGCCGACCACCGGCACGGAGGACCCCGATCACCTGGTGGAGGGCCTGCTGCGCATCGGGCGCCGCATCGGCCGCCCCACCGTGCTGATTCCGACGGACGAGGAGGCCGCCGTCCTGATCGCCGAGCACCAGGACGAACTCGCCGGCCGCTTCCTCTTCCCGCGGGTGGAGCACGCGCTGCCCCGCCGGCTGGCCAGCAAGCAGGGCCTGCACGAACTGTGCGTGGAGCACGGCATCCCGAGCCCGACGGCCGCCTTTCCGCAGTCGTACGACGAGATCGTGGACTTCGCCGAGAAGGCCTCCTTCCCGGTGGTCGCCAAGAACCGCGAGGCGTTCCTGCGCCGCAGGCAGCCCGCGGTGAACGGCACGACGAGGATCGCCACCCGCGAGGGCCTGCTCACGCTCGCCCGTGACTGGGGCGAGCATCCTGGCGTGATCCTGCAGGAGTACCTGCCGCGGGAGGAGGCCGAGGACTGGATCGTGCACGCCTATTTCGACCGGGACGCGACCCCGCTGGCGATGTTCACAGGAGTGAAGGTCCGCTCCTGGCCGCCGCACGCCGGGATGACCGCGAACGCGTATGTCGTCGACAATCCGGAACTCGCGGATCTCGCCGCGCGTTTCATCAAGCAGATCGGCTTCACCGGCATCATCGACCTCGACCTGCGCTTCGACCGACGCGACGGACAGTACAAACTGCTCGACTTCAACCCCCGCATGGGCGCCCAGTTCCGGCTCTTCGAGAGCGAGTCGGGAGTGGACGTGGTCCGCGCCATGCACCTGGATCTGACCGGCCGCTCCGTCCCGGAGGGGGAACAGCGCGCCGGCCACCGGTACATCGTGGAGAACATCGACCTGCCCGCCCTCCTCGCCTACCGCCGCAGCGGCTATACGACGCCGCACGCACCGGCGCGCGCGAGCGGGACGGAGCTGGCCTGGCTCGCGGGTGACGACCCGCTGCCGTTCCTCACGATGCTCACCCGCTTCGTGCGACCTGGCGCGAAGCACCTGTATCAGCTGTGGCGCACCAACCGCCGCGGCAGCACGACCGGTTCGGGCAGCTAGCCAGCCAGCTCAGTCAGCAGTACCGGCCGCCCGAGCCGGCCACGAAGTGGCGAATTGAACGTCCTGGGGAGGGACTTCGTGATGCAACCGGTAGCTGTCATCGGCGCCGGGCCGTTCGGCCTGTCGACCGCCGCCCACCTGCGAGCACGCGGCATTCCGGTGCGCGTCTTCGGCGACCCCATGGTCAGCTGGCGCGACCACATGCCCGTCGGCATGCTGCTGAAGTCGACCCCGGTCGCCTCCAACTTCGATGCCCCGCAGCCCGGGCACAACCTCGTCGACTACTGCGACGCGGCGGGCATACCCCGCCTGGTCACCGACGAGGACATCATCCCGGTCGAGACCTTCATCGCCTACGGCGAGTGGTTCCGGCAGAAGCTGGTGCCCGAGCTGGAGCAGGTGCGGGTGGTCTCCGTCGACCGGCGCGACGGCGGCGGCTTCGACCTGAAGCTGGACTCCGGCGAGTCCTTCACCGCCCGCGCGGTCGTCGTGGCCACCGGCCTGTCCGGCCTGGAGCAACTGCCCCCGGAGCTCGCGGCCGCCGCGCCGGACGGACCGACCCCCGTGGGCCCGGTCTCGCACAGCTCCCAGCAGCACGACCTCACGCGCTACGCCGGTAAGGAGCTGATCGTCATCGGCGCGGGCCAGTCCGCGCTGGAGACGGCGGCGCTGGCGGCGGAGGCGGGCGCGCAGGTGCGGGTGGTCTCCCGCGGCCGCGGCCGGGTCGCCTTCGGGGCACCGCCCTGGCAGCAGCCGAAACTGCGCCCCGAGTCGCCGTTCGGCCGCGCCTGGTCGCTGTGGGCGCTCAGCTACTACCCGCAGCCCTACCGCTACCTCCCGGCCCAGACCCGCCACTACCTGGTCCGCCGCGTCCTCGGCCCGCTCGGCGCCTGGTGGCTGCGCGAGCGCTTCGAGGGCAAGGTCCAGGTCAGCGAGGTCGACCGGATCGTCGGCGCCGACGCGGCCGACGGCGCCCCCACCCTCACGGTCCGCACCCACGCCGGCGGCACCGACCGGCTCACCGCGGACCACGTCATCGCGGCCACCGGATACCGCGTCGACATAGCGGCCATGGACTTCCTCGGCCACGAACTGCGCACCCACCTCGCGGTGAGCCGCGGCGCGCCCAAGCTGGGCGCGGGATACGTCTCGTCCATCCCCGGCCTGTACTTCACGGGCCTGCCGGCCGCGTCCTCGTACGGCCCGGTGATGCGGTTCGTGTGCGGCACGGAGTTCGCGTCCCCGCGACTGGCGAAGCATCTGGCGGCGGCGCACGGGTAGTCGCGAGCCCGGCCGGGTGAGGACGGTCCGACAGGTCCGCTCACCCGGCCGGCGATCGCACTACGAATCCCCCCGGTACCGGCCCAGCGTCCTCAGTCCCGGCAGCGCCCTGTCCTGGAAGTCGAACAGCGCCAGGTTCTCCCACGCGTTGCCGGACGTCGGGTCGGTCGGGTCCCAGCCGTCGCCGGCCCGGTAGGTCCAGACGCCCTCCCAATAGCAGTAGCCCAGCCCCTTGCCGCCCGGCACGCCCGCCATCAGGTCGGCGACCGTGCGCAGCCACGCCGCCTGCCCCGCCGGCGTGGCCGGGTACCCCGGTGTGAGCTGTGACGGGTCGTACAGGATGTCGTTCGTTGCGTCCTCGCTCTCCAGCGTGAACGGGTACGCCGTCTCCGCGATCACCACCGGCTTGCCGTAACGCGCCGCCAGATCCGCCAGGTTGGCCGCCGCCGCTTCCGGGGTGCCGTGCCAGAACGGGTAGTACGACTGGGCGATGATGTCGAAGTCCACCTCGTCGGCCACCACGTTGTCGTACCACCAACGGGACGTGCCGTTGTCGCCGCCCGAGGCGATGTGAAGCATCGTGCGGATGCGGGGCGTGGTGTCGCGGGCCGCGCTGAGGCCGGCCTTGAGGAACGTCGTCAGGTTGCCCCAACCCCCGGCGTCGTCACCCCAGTTCTTGCCGGTGGGCCAGAGCAGGCCGCCGTTGATCTCGTTGCCGATCTGGACCAGGTCCGCCGGAGTGCCCTGGCGGCGCAACGCGCCCAGCACGTCGGCGGTGTGGTCGTAGACCGCCCTCGTCAGGCCCGCCATATCCAGGTCCGCCCAGGCCGCCGGTTTGGTCTGGTGCGCCGGGTCGGCCCAGGTGTCGGAGTAGTGGAAGTCGACCCAGATGCCGATGCCCGCCCGGCGGAGCCGCTTGGCCAGCGGCAGGATCCGCTTCTTGTTGTTGTAGCCGTCGGCCGGGTTCACCCAGACCTTGAGGCGGGCGTGCGTGACACCGGCGTCCGCCAGGATGCGGATCGGATCGTCCCGGCGGCCGTCCGCCCGGCGGTACACGGCGCCGAACGCCTCGTCCTTCGGCAACGACGAGATGTCCATCCCCCGGATCTCCAACCGGCGCCGCTCACCGGCGAATGCGGGTGCCGCGCCCAGCACCGGCACCGCGAGCGCGGCGGCGCCGACCGCACCGGCCGCCGTAAGAACACTGCGTCTGCGCATCACGAAGCTTCCTTTCACCAAGTAACCGAAGAAACAAGCGAGTTGAGCAGAGGTTCAGCGCGGGTCCCGGAACACCTCCACCCCGCCCGCCGGCACCGCCGCCCGACCCCCGTCCGGCAGCACCACCTTCACCTCGCCCCCGGTGTGGTTCACGTAGAACCGGAACGTCCCCGACTCGCCCTCCCGTACGACGAGTTCGACATCGCGAGGCAGGTCACCGGGGGCGATCCCGGCGTCCGCGAGGGCGAGGTCGACGACGGAGGCGAGGTCGGCGCCGGTCAGCCGGGTCGCCAGGTACCACGCCGCCCCCGACCCCACCGCATGCCGCGTCAGCGCCGCCCCGCCCGCCGTACGCCCCTCGGCGAAGACCGCGACGACCTCGCATCCGTCGCCAGGCACCACCACCTCGGACCACAGATCGGCCTCGTACGACTCGGATTCACCGCCGCCCCCGACCCGCCGCACACCCACCGTCTCGCCCGGCAGCAACGGGTCGAACTCCTCGACCGTCAGGCCGAGTACGTCCCGCAGCGCCCCCGGATACGCCCCGGGATGCAGCGTGTCGTTCTCATCGACGATCCCCGAGAAGAACGACACCAGCAGCGTCCCGCCCCGTGACACGTACCGCTTCAGATCGGCCCCCACCCCGACCGGCGCCGCGTACAACTGCGGTACCACCAGCAGCGGATACCGTGCCGGGTCCAGGTCCCCCAACCCCGTCGGCGGCAGGAAGTCCACCGTCAAGTGGCGGTCGTACAGCGCCTCGTAGAAGGAATCCAGCCGTTCCCGCGCGTCCAGGTCCTGGCTCGGGCGCCACTCCAGGCCCTGCGCCCACCAGGAGTCCCACGACCACACCATCGCCACGTCACCCCGCGTCCGCGTGCCCTGCAGGCCGGCCCGGCCCAAGTCCGCGACACGGCGGCCGAGTTCGGTGACCTCGCGCCAGCCCCGGTTGTCCCTGCCGGCGTGCGCCAGCATCGCCGTGTGGAACTTCTCCGCGCCCGACCGCGACTGCCGCCACTGGAAGAACATCGCGCCCTCGGAACCCCGGGCCACGTGCCCGAGTGAGTTCCGCGCCATCTCGCCGGGGCGCTTCGCCGGGTTGTACGGCTGCCAGTTGACCCCCGACGTGGCGTGTTCAAGGAGCAGCCACGGGCCACCGCCCGCCACCGAGCGCGTCAAGTCCGCGGCCAGCGCCAGGTTCACGTGCGTGCGGCGGCCGTCCGTCATCAGGTAGTGGTCGTTGGTGACGAGGTCGACCTCCTTCGCCCAGGCCCAGTAGTCGACGGTCTGGCCCTGGCTCGGGGCGACCATGAAGTTGGTGGTGACGGGGACGCCGGGGGAGAGCCGGTGCAGGATGTCCCGCTCGGCGACGAAGTTGGCGCGGGCCTGGGCGTCGGCGAAGCGCCGGTAGTCCAGTTGCTGGGTCGGATTGCAGACGGACGGGGTCGCCCGGGGTGGGGTGATCTCCTCCCAGTCGCCGTACTGCTGGCCCCAAAAGGCCGTCCCCCAGGCCTCGTTGAGGGCGTCGAGCGTGCCGTGCCGGTCCTGGAGCCAGACCCGGAAGGCGGCCGCGCAGGTGTCGCAGTAGCAGGCGAGGACGGGTGCGCCGTACTCGTTGTGGACGTGCCACAGGACCACCGCGGGGTGGCTGCCGTAGCGCTCGGCCAGGGCCCGCGTGATCGTGGCCGCCGCCGCCCGGTACTCCGGGTTGGAGTGGCAGATCGCGCCGCGCGACCCGAAGGACAGACGGACGCCCTCGCGGGTCACGGGCAGGGCGTCGGGGTGCGCCCGGTAGAACCACGCCGGCGGTACGACGGTCGGCGTGCCGAGGTTCACCGCGATGCCGGCCTCGTGCAGCAGGGCGATGACCGTGTCCAGCCACTCCCAGTCGTACTCGCCGGGTCGGGGCTCCATGCGGGCCCAGGAGAAGACGCCGAGGGAGACCGTCGTGACCCCGGCCTCGCGCATCAGCCGGACGTCCTCGGCCCACACCTCCGGTGGCCACTGCTCGGGGTTGTAGTCACCCCCGAAGGCGAGCGGCGGGCGGTCGTGCGGGGCGGGGGACGGCATGGAGTTCGCTCCTGTTTCTGTGATCGTGCACATAGCCAACCGAGGGTGCCATTCGTCGGTCTGTTCGTCGACAACAGGTAGGTAACCCCAGGCTTCATCCATTGACAAGGGTCCGAAACACTTCTCTACTGTGCACGATCACAGAGCCGTTCGGTCGAGCCCGTTCGGTCAGGCCCGTTCAGCCAGAGCCGTTCAACCAGAGCCGTTCAGTCAGGGGAGATGAAGATGTCGATCCACCGCCATCAACTCAGCAGGCGCAGCATCCTCGCCGGGGCAGCAGCTGTCGGCCTCACCGGCACCCTCGCCGCCTGTGGCGGTTCCGACGACGACTCCGGCGAGAGCAGCGGGCCGGTCAAGCTGACCTACTGGGCCTGGGCGCCGAACATGGACAAGGTCGCCGCGATCTGGAACAAGAAGAACCCGGACATCACGGTCACCGTGTCCAAGCAGGCCGCCGGCAAGGACATCGTCTCCAAGCTGATCACCGCGAAGAAGGCGGGCAACGCCCCCGACCTGATCCAGGTCGAGTACCAGTCGCTGCCGACGCTGGTCTCCAACGACGTGCTCGCGGACATCTCGAAGTACGCGAAGTCCGCCAAGTCCCAGTTCGCCGAGGGCCTTTGGGGCATGGTCACGCTCGGCACCGACGCGGTCTACGCGATACCGCAGGACTCCGGCCCGCTGATGTTCTTCTACCGCGAGGACCTGTTCAAGCAGCACGACCTGACCGTCCCGGCGACCTGGGACGACTTCGCCAAGACCGCCCGCGCCGCCAAGAAGGCCGTCCCGGACGCCTACTTGACGACGTTCTCCTCCAACGACCCCGGTCTGTTCGCGGGGTTGTCCCAGCAGGCCGGCGCCAAGTGGTGGACCGTGGGCGACGGCGGCAAGTGGACCGTCGGCATCGACGACGCGGCCACCAAGAAGGTCGCCGACTTCTGGGGCGGTCTCGTCCAGGAGGGCGCGATCGACAACCAGCCCATGTACACGCCGGCTTGGAACAACGCCCTGAACAAGGGCACCCACCTCGCCTGGGTCTCCGCCGTGTGGGCGCCCGGGGTGCTGGTCGGCTCGGCCCCCGACACCAAGGGCAAGTGGCGGATGGCGCCGCTGCCGCAGTGGAGCGCGGGCGAGGACGTCACCGGCAGCTGGGGCGGCTCCTCCACCGGCATCTCCACCGACTCCAAGCACGCCGAGGCCGCGGCCAAGTTCGCGAACTGGCTGAACACCGACCCGGAGGCGCTGGCCGCCCTGGTCAAGGAGGCCGGCATCTACCCGGCGGCCACCAAGGGCCAGTCCGGCGCGGTGCTCACCCCGCCCGCGTTCTTCCCGAACCAGACCGACTTCTACGACACGGCCGCCAAGATCGCCGCCACCACGGCCGCGTCCGCCTGGGGCCCGAACGTCCAGGTCGCCTACGACACCTTCAGCGACGCGTTCGGCAAGGCCACCAAGGCGAAGAAGGCCGCCCAGTTCGACACCGCGCTCGCCACCATGCAGTCGGCGACCTTCACCGACATGAAGAAGCAGGGCTTCAAGGTGACCGAGGCATGACCAGCACTCCGCTCAAGGGCACCGACCGGCTGACGGCCGGGCCCTTGGCGGACGGCACCGCCACCTCCGTCCGCCCCCGCCGCCTCCGTCGTGGCCGCAGCGCGCCGTACTGGTTCCTCGTACCGGCCGTGCTCCTGTTCGCCGCCTTCACCGTCGTGCCGATCGGGTACGCGGTGTGGCTCAGTCTCCACAAGGTCCAGGTCAAGGGCATCGGCCTCGGCAAGGGCGCCCGCGAGCAGGTGTGGAACGGCATCGGGAACTACACCGCCGTCTTCGAGGACTCCGAGTTCGGCCACAGCGTCCTGCGCGCCTTCGGCTACGGCCTGATCGTCATCCCCACGATGCTCGGTCTGGCGCTGGTTTTCGCGCTGATGCTGGACACCCCGCAGGCGCGCAGCGCCAAGTTCGCCCGCCTCGCGATCTTCCTGCCGTACGCCGTCCCCGGCATCATCGCGGCCCTGATGTGGGGCTTCCTCTACCTGCCGACGGTCAGCCCCTTCTACTACCTCCTGCGCGAGTTCGACCTCCCGCAGCCGGACCTGTTCGACGGCGGCAACCTGTACCTGTCCTTCGCGAACATCGCGGTGTGGGGCGGCACCGGCTTCAACATGATCGTGATCTACACGGCCCTGCGCTCGATCCCGCAGGAGATCTACGAGGCCGCCCGCATCGACGGCGCGTCCGACCTGAAGATCGCCCTGCGGATCAAGATCCCGATCGTGATGCCGTCCCTGGTGCTCACGTTCTTCTTCTCGGTCATCGCCACGCTCCAGGTCTTCACCGAGCCCATGGCGCTCAAGCCGCTGACCAACGGCCTCTCCAGTTCCTGGAGTCCGCTGATGGCCATCTACGACGCCGCCTTCCTCAGGTCGGACATCTACGGCGCCTCCGCCACCGCCGTGGTGCTGGCCCTGGCGACCTTCGCGCTCTCCTTCACGCTGCTGCGCGTCTCCGACCGCTACACCCGGGAGGACCGGGCATGACCCTCCTCACCCTCACCGCCACCGACGCCCGCCCGGGCCTCAGCAAGCCGAGGCGCACCGCCTGGGTGCCCACCGTGGTGCTGATCATCGGCTCGCTGTACTGCCTGATCCCCGTGGTCTGGGTGGTCATCGCGGCGAGCAAGGGCCAGGGCGAACTCTTCTCCACCTTCACCTTCGCCCCCGGCACCGGCTTCCTCGACAACTTCAAGGAGCTGAGCTCCTACCGGGACGGCATCTACTGGGAGTGGATGGCCAACTCCCTTCTGTACGCGGGCGGCGGCGCCCTGCTCTCCGCCGCGGTCTCGGCCGCCGGCGGCTACGCGCTGGGCCGATTCGCCTTCCGGGGACGGGAGTTCGTCTTCAAGCTGATGCTGGCCGGCGTCCTGGTCCCGAGCATCGTGCTGACGGTCCCGCAGTACCTGCTCCTCTCGAAGCTGGGCCTGGCCGACTCGTACTGGTCGATGCTCCTGCCGTCGATCCTCTCCCCGTACGGCGTCTACCTCGTCCGCATCTACGCGGCCGCCTCCGTGCCCGCCGAACTCCTCGAAGCGGCCCGCATGGACGGCGCGAGCGAGTGGCGGATCTTCTCGCGGATCGCGGTGCCGATGATGATGCCGGGCCTCATCACGGTGTTCCTGTTCCAGTTCGTCGGCATCTGGAACAACTTCCTGCTGCCGTACGTGATGCTCGCGGACGACACCAAGTTCCCGATCACGCTGGGCCTTTACACCCTGCTCAACCAGGGCGCCTCCCAACCCGCCCTCTACACCCTGGTCATCATGGGCTGCTTCCTCGCGATCCTGCCGCTGATCGGACTCTTCCTGGTGATCCAGCGTTTCTGGTCCCTGGATCTGCTCAGCGGCTCGGTCAAGGCGTGAGAAGTATGTAGCGAGTACCTCCCCCCACCGCACTGAACCGGCAGAACGAGGAACATGGCCACCAGTCCGAACGGACGCCGTAAACCGCCCACCATCCACGACGTGGCCCGGGAGGCAGGGGTCTCCCGGGGGACCGTCTCCCGGTTCCTGAACGGGGGCCACTACGTCTCACCGGCCGCCCGCACCGCCGTGGAGTCGGCGATCAGGAAGACGGGGTACGTCGTCAACCGGCATGCCCGCAGCCTGAGTACGGGACGGTCGGACTCGGTGGCGTTCCTCCTCACCGAGCCGCAGGAGAAGTTCTTCGAGGACCCCAACTTCAATGTGCTGCTGCGGGGTTGCACCGAGCACCTGGCCCGGCACGACATCCCGCTGCTGCTGATGCTGGCCTCGTCCGAGGACGACCGGCGCCGTCTCACCCGGTACATCACTTCGGGTCACGTCGACGGCGTCCTGCTCGTCTCCAACCACAGCGGCGACCCGGTCGCGGCCGAACTCCGCGACGCCGGCATCCCGTTGGTGGCCTGCGGCAAACCGGTCGGCCTCGGCTCCAAGGTCAGCTACGTGGCGGCGGCCGACCGCGAGGGCGCCCAGGAGATGGTGCGCCATCTCATCTCCCGCGGCCGACGCCGTATCGGCATGGTCACCGGACCGCTCGACACCGCTGGCGGTCCCGACCGGTTGGCCGGCTACCGCGACGTCCTCACCGAGGCAGGCCTGCCCTACGACCCGGCACTCGTCGTCGAGGGCGACTACCGCCGCACCGGCGGCGAGCGGGCCGCCCGCGCACTCCTGGACCGGACCCCGGACATCGACGCGGTGTTCGTGGCCTCCGACCTCATGGCCCTCGGCGTCGTCAACACCCTTCAGCAGTCCGGCCGTTCGGTCCCCGATGACATCGCTGTCGGCGGCTTCGACGACTCGGCCGCGGCCACCGCGGGCACCCCGGCGCTCACCACCATGCGCCAGCCCTACGACCGCATCAGCGCCGAGATGGTCCGCATGCTGCTCGCGCAGATCGCCGGCGAGGACACGGCGGGGGTGCTGCTGCCGACGGAGTTGGTGATCAGGGAGTCGGCGTGACCCGAACTCCGGTTGTCCACGCACATGTAGTCAGCAACCGTCCGGTTCGCGTCGAGTTAGCCGGGCTTTCCATCCGTATTCTCTGATCATGGCCGCACCCCTCGCATATTCACTCATCGCCACGGATCTGGACGGCACCCTGCTCCGGGGCGACGACACCCTCTCCGACCGGTCTCTCGCCGCGCTCGCGCGGGCGGTCGGCGCCGGGGCCCGCCATCTCGTCGTGACCGGACGGCCGGCCCCGAGAGTGCGACCGCTCCTCGACGACCTGGGGAGCAGGGGGCTCGCGGTGTGCGGGCAGGGCGCGCAGGTGTACGACGCCGGCGCGGACCGGCTGCTCTGGTCGGTCACCCTGGACCGGGAGTTGGCCGAGACCGCGCTCGGCAAGATCGAGGCGGAGGTCGGGCAGGTGTACGCGGCCGTGGACCAGGACGGCGTCGACGGACTCACGCTCATCGAACCCGGCTACCTCATGCCGCACCCCACCCTGCCCGCCGTCCAGGTCGGCCGCCGCGACGACCTGTGGCACGAACCGATCAGCAAGGTGCTGCTGCGCCATCCCGACCTGTCCGACGACGAGTTGGCCACGACGGCCCGCACAGTGGTGGGTTCACTGGCCACCGTCACCATGTCGGGACCCGGCACCGTCGAACTCCAGCCATGCGGCGTCACCAAGGCGACCGGCCTCGCCCTGGCCGCCCGCCACCTGGGCCTGGGCCCGCACGAGACGATCGCCTTCGGCGACATGCCCAACGACATCCCCATGTTCGACTGGGCCGCCCACGGAGTGGCCATGGCCAACGCCCACCCCGAACTCAAGGCGGTGGCAGACGAGGTGACGACGTCGAACGAGGACGACGGCATCGCCGTAGTCCTGGAACGACTATTCCCACAGCGCCCCTGATAGGCCCGAAGGGCCTTCAGGGGCGCGGGGAACTGCGCGACCAGCCACGACGGCGCCGCAGCCGCAAACGAACACATCGCGGCACTTCCCATCGCGGCCGATCCGACGGAGTCAGTACGCCCCGTAGACGTTGTCGATCGAGCCGTAAACCGCCGCCGCGTAGTTGCAGGCCGCCGTGATGTTCGCGACCGGGTCGTACGGGTCGAAGGACGTGCCGGCCACGTGGTACGCGGCGAAGGTCGGGTCGATCACCTGGAGCAGGCCCTTGGACGGGGTGCCGGCCACCGCGTTGGAGTCCCAGTTGTTGATGGCGTACTGATTGCCGGACGACTCACGGATCACGTTGCGGTAGATGCCGTCGTACGTGCCCGGGATCCCGTTCTGCGCCATGACCTGGAGCGAGGCGCGGATCCAGCCGTCGAGGGTGTTGGAGTACCCCAGCGACGCGGCGGTCACCGTCGACGAGGGAGCCGCGGACGCGGTGGTCGCGCCGATGACGGGGAGGGCGAGCACCGCGGCCCCCGTGCCGAGCACGGCGAGCTTGCGGGCGAGGCGGGAGTTGCGGCTGCGACGGTGCTGAGCGGATGCAGGCATGACGAGGTTCCTCTCCGTCGCCTGCGAGGTGAGCTGTCGGGTTCGGGCTGGGAGGTGCCCGGCCACGCCCTTGCGGACGCGACTTAACCCCAAGCCGTCCCGGTCGCGCTGACCGGTCCGGCGACTTACCTGGGTCCCCCGCTCCTGCCGTGCGGTGAGTTCGTGACTGGGATGCCGGGCGGCGGCAGGATTCGGCGTTCCACCCGACAGGGCGGGAACGTATGCGAGAGCACATGTCCGGAACAAGTACCGGATTCACACATCGACCCTATTGACCTTGGTCTGAGGCCTATGGGGCGCTTGATCCTTTGCGCCTGCCAAGAGTCAACTGGCAAGCGGCGGAAGGAGAAACGCCGACATGTCGGGGCACAGGGCATACACAGAAACGCGTGACCCAAGTCACGGCAGGATTAAGAACGGCAAAACGGGCATTCATCCTCAACTGGCAGTTCTCGGAATCCTCTTCTCCCAGGTCCGATGAAAGATCACCTCACCGCCTTCGGTGCAGATCACCTCATTCGAGGTAATAAATTCCGTTTCGTCGCACGTAATCTCCGACCGGGTGCGCACGGTGGTGTCCCAGGCCTGCTCCGGCCGATGCAGCCGGATCGACCAGTCGGACCGCGTACGCGCCGACAACGGATCCGACTCGTCGATCGTGTACGTCTCCAGCGCGTCCTCGGTGAACTCCAACCCGTCCGGATACACCCGGGTCCCGCCGTACCGCGGGTCCACCTCCAGCCGCCACTCACCCTTCGCGACATCCCGCACGACCACCCGCTCGGGCCGCGGCTCGTCCAACGTGGCCGGGTAGTTGACCCCGAGCGGCTCGGCCTCCTCGGGCCCCTCGAAGCGAATGCCGTCCGTCGATTCCCGTTCCCGCACCGGGAGTTCGAGCGCGCTGCCCTCCGGGTCCATCGTGAAGCCGGCCGCCGACTCCGGCTGGGGCCAGATCCACGGCCAGTACGCCGAGGACACCGCGAGCCGGATGCGATGCCCGGCCGGGACGGCGTACCCGATGCCGTTCAGCTCGAAGGTCACGTCCTCCACCGCGCCCGGCGTCCAGGGCACCGCCCGCTCCCGGCCGAACCGCGCCGACAGATTCAGCACCCCGCGCGTGATCAGCGTCGACGCTCCGTCCGGCGCCACATCGCACAGCCGGGCGATCACCTGCCCCCGCGCCACCTCCGAGGTCAGCCGCAACCGCACCCTCGGCCGCCCCAGCACCCAGGTCTCCGCCGGCACCTCGAACTCGAAGCACGCCGAGCGCGCGTCCTCGTCCCGCTGGTCCGGCGGCAGATCGGCGTCGTTCCCGAAGGGGAAGAACCGGCCCGCGTCCACCCCCGTGTGCATGGGCGACCGCACGATCGCGGGTGCGCCACGCAGCCCGTACGTCGTCGTCTTGACGTGCGGCGAGGGCCAGGCCGGCTCGCCGACCCAGCGGCCGGGCAGGGTCTCGTAGACCGTGGCCGGCGGGTGCGCGTCGCTGACGTAGGAGCGCAGCAGGGGGTCGGCCATGACGCCGGTGTCCTTGCCCTTCAGCCAGTGGTCCCACCAGCGCAGGGTCTCCTGGAGGAAGCCGATCGCCGGGCCCGGCGGCAGGCCGCGGTCCGGGTACTGGTGGGACCAGGGGCCGATCAGCCCCCGTACCCGGTCCGCCGGAAGGTGCTCGACGAGCCGCAGCACGGTGTCGCGGTACGGGTCGTGCCAGCCGCCCACCGCCAGGACGGCCGCGTCGATCGCGCCGTAGTCCTCGCAGACGCTGCCGTGCCGCCAGTAGTCGTCCCGGGTCTGGTGGGCGAGCCAGGTGTGGATGAAGGGGTCGACGGCCTCCAGGCGTTTGAGCCACATGTCCCGCCATTCCTCGCCCACATGGAGCGGGTCCGGCGGGCGGGAGACGAAGGCGAGCATGGTCGCCGCCCACGCGTGCATGTCGACGGCGAGGGCGGAACCACCCATGTAGTGCACGTCGTTGTCATAACGGTCGTCCGTGGAGCAGACGGTGACGACCGCCTTGAGCGGCTCGGGTGCGAGGGCCGCCAGCTGGAGGGAGTTGAAGCCGCCCCAGGAGATGCCGAACATGCCCACCTTGCCGTCGCACCAGGGCTGCGCGGCAAGCCAGTTGACCACTTCCACCCCGTCGGCCAGCTCGGTCGCCGAGTACTCGTCACCCGGCATGCCCTCGCTGTTGCCGTGCCCGCGCACGTCGACCCGGACGGAGGCGTAGCCGTGCCCGGCGTACCAGGGGTGGCGCTGGGCGTCGCGGGGCGCGGTCCAGTCGGTCAGGCGGTACGGCAGGTATTCGAGGAGCGCCGGTACGGGCTCCTCGGTGAGCGGGCGCCATACGCGGGCGTACAACCGCGTTCCGTCGGGCAGCCGGACACGGAGGTCCTCGTGAGTCGTCTCGTACGGGAAGGACGTTCTGATGTGCATGAGCGTGACCCCAGTGGCTGCGTGGGCTTCAGTGGACTCGGCTGTAATGGACTCGGCTTCAGTGGACCGGGTGCATCGTGCGGCGCAGCCAGGGCGCCGCGGCGATCACCGCGAGGCCCGCGGCCACCGCGATCGCGCCGTTGACGCCGAAGTAGGCCGGCTTGGAGACGTCGTCGTAGAGCTTCACCGTCTGGGCCTGGATGCCGTTGGCGAGCGCGAGGGACAGGAACCAGAGGGACATGGTCTGGCTGGAGAAGGCGGCCGGGGCGAGCTTGGTGGTCGCGGACATGCCGGAGGTCTCCAGGAGGATGTCGCCGAGGCCGAGCAGCAGGTAGGAGCCGACGATCCACCAGACCGACATCAGGTAGTCGTCGCCGCTGTGTCCGCTGGTCGGCAGGACCATCAGCAGGAAGGACAGGCCGCCCAGCACGACCCCGATCGCGATCTTGTTGGAGGCGTGCGGCTGGCGCGGACCCATCCGCACCCACAGCGCGGCGACCACGGGCGCGAGCCCGACCTCGAAGGCGCCGAGCGCGGAGGCGTACCAGCTGGCCGGGAAGTCGAAGCCAAGGATGGACGTCTCGGCGTTGGTCGAGGCCAGCAGCATCATCGTCGAGTACGCCTGGAAGAGGATGAAGTTGAAGACCGTGGAGGCGAGGAACAGCACGATGTACGGGCGCAGCCGGCCGCGTTCGTCCGCAGTCACGCGCGGGCTCATGAACATCACCGCGAAGTAGACGACCGGGGCGATCACGGAGACCACCGTGAGCAGGTCGACGAAGCGGTCCATGGTCAGCCAGCCGATGCCGGCGAGCAGTACCGCGAGGGCGGCGGCGACCAGGATCCCGGCGACGATCAGCCGGACCGCCCGGCGCATCCCCTCCGGCGCGAGCGCGAACTCCGCCGTGTTGCTGCGCCCGGCCAGGTGACGGCGCCCGGCGACGTACTGGATCAGTCCGAAGGTCATGCCGACGGCCGCCGCCGAGAAGCCCCAGTGCCAGCCTTTGTGGTCGCCGAGCCAGCCGGTGATCAGCGGGCCCGCGAAGGCGCCCACGTTGATCGCCATGTAGTAGAGCGCGAAACCTGCGTCCCGGCGCTCGTCGTCGGTGCGGTACAGCTTGCCGACCATGGTGGCCACGTTCGGCTTGAGCAGCCCGGTGCCTCCGCTGATCAGCCCGAGGCCCACCCAGGTCATGGTCGGCGTCGGCACGGCCATCGCGTAGTGGCCGCAGGCGATCAGGATGCCGCCCCACAGGACCGAGCGGTACGAGCCGAGGATGCGGTCGGCGAGCCAGCCGCCGGCGACCGAGACCAGGTAGACGAGGGTGCCGTAGGCGGCGGAGACGGAGGCGGCGGTGCCGTCCGACATGCCCATGCCGCCGTGGGCGACGGAGTCCGCGAAGTAGAGGACGAGGATGGCCTGCATGCCGAGGAACGAGAAGCGTTCCCAGACCTCCAGACCGGAGAGGGTGAGCAGGCCTTTGGGCTGGCCGAAGAAGGCGTGGTCGTCCTCGGGCGGCGGCCGGTCCTCGGGTTCGACGTCTGCCTCGGTTCGGGACACGCTCCACTGCTTCCTGGTAAGTCGCTACATGTCCATCCTTATCAAGTGATCAAAAACATACCCGTCGTGATCGGATATCGCCCGGGCTGCACAGGTGGGTGGCATAGGTGCCCGCCAGGGCAGCACGCGTGGGCGGCATCGGTGATCGAAACTTGACCGGATACGCTGACTTGAGTGATGGCAGCGACCTATCGACAAACCGTGTAACCACCCGTGGACACCAGCAGACAGGAGATCCCTCGTGACCGTCGTCGGGCCGTTCGGGCTGAGCGTGCGGGACCAGGCTCTGGAAGCCGATGTCCAGGCGGGGATGGCCGCTGTCGAGGAGGGACTGCTCGAAGCCACCAAGAGTGAGGTCCCCTTCATCACGGAGGCCGCGCAGCACCTCGTGCGGGCCGGCGGCAAGCGGTTCCGGCCACTGCTGGTCATGCTCGCCGCGCAGTTCGGGGACCGTTACGCGCCGGGGATCGTGCCGTCCGCCGTGGTGGTGGAGCTGACCCACCTCGCGACGCTGTACCACGACGACGTCATGGACGAGGCGACCGTGCGTCGCGGGGTCGACAGCGCCAACACCCGCTGGGGCAACTCGGTGGCCGTCCTCACGGGCGACTTCCTGTTCGCCCGCGCCTCGCACATACTGGCCGACCTCGGCCCCGAGGCGGTCCGGGTGCAGGCCGAGGCGTTCGAACGCCTGGTGACCGGCCAGATCCTGGAGACCGCGGGTCCGCAGGACGGCCGGGACCCGATCGACCACTACCTGGACGTGCTGGCCGGCAAGACGGGCTCCCTGGTCGCGGTCTCGTGCCGCTTCGGCGCGCTGATGTCCGGCGCCGACGAGACGGTCGTCGACGTGCTCACGCAGTACGGCGAGCGGCTCGGCGTCGCCTTCCAACTCGCGGACGACGTCCTGGACATCGCCTCCGACTCGCACGAGTCCGGCAAGACGCCGGGCACCGATCTGCGCGAGGGCATCCCGACCATGCCCGTGCTGCGGCTGCGCGAGCGGGTGGCGCGGCTCGGCCTCGCCGAGGACATCGCCCTGTGCGAGCTGCTGGACTCCGACCTGACCGACGACGCCCGGCACGCCGAGGCGCTGGCGGGACTGCGGGAGCACCCCGCGCTGGAGCAGGCGCGGCGGGACACGGTCCGGTACGCCGAGGACGCGCGGGCCGCGCTGGCGCCGCTGCGGGAGTGCGACGCGAAGTCGGCGCTGGTGGAGCTGTGCGACGCGGTGGTGCACCGGGCGGGCTGAGGTCCGCCCGGCACGGTGTCCATAGCTGGGCCAGGACCTAAGCTGGGCCAGGACCTAGGTGATACACGTCACATCCTTGGACTAAATCCAGAATCGGATCCGCTCCGTATTCATTCCCAGAAGCTGACGCAGGGGGCGTCGGCTTGGATACGGGGAGAAAAAAGAATCATGGGCATGAACGCGACGTTCTCCAAGCGCCGTAAGAGCCTCATCGTCACCGCGGTCGCGGTGGCAGCCGCCGGCGGGATCTCCGCCGCGGTGATTCCCGCCTTCGCCGCCGGAGGAGCCCACGCCGACCACGCGGGCCACTCCGTCGACATGGGCGGCATGAACGACTCGTCCGCCACGGACCAGGACATCGTCACGCAGAGCGGCACCGTCTCCGGCGGCACCGGGGGAACCCTGCTCGCCACCAGCCTGCGCGGCGCCAACGAGGTACCCGTGGCCGGCGGTCCCGCCGTCGGCGACAAGGACGGCGCCGCCGTCGAGTTCATCAAGGTCAAGGGCGACAAGGTCTCCGTCGCCGTGACCTGGCGCGGCACCGGCAGGCCGACCATGCTCCACATCCACCAGGGCGCCAAGGGCACCAACGGCGGCGTCAAGGTCGACTTCACCAAGCTGCTCGACAAGATCAAGGGCCACAGCGTCACCGGCACCGTCAAGGTCAAGGACACGGCCCTGCTCGACACCCTGAAGTCCGACCCGAGCGCCTTCTACGCCAACCTGCACACCGCCCAGTTCCCGGGCGGCGCCGTCCGCGGCCAGCTCCACAAGGTCACGGTCGCCGGCTTCGACTTCCGCGACGCCCTGCACAACTTCCAGGCCTCCGTGGTCAAGGGCAAGCAGATCTACGAGTGCAAGCCGGCCGAGGGCGGCGGGTACGCCTTCGCCCAGCGGGACGTCAGCGCCCTGCTCGGCGGCAGCATCAAGCACACCTTCGTCAAGCCCAACTCCGGTACGCCGCAGTGGATCGCGCCCGACCGCAGCGCGGTCACCGGAGCCCTCATCAGCAAGACCGCGAACGGCGCCACCAACATTCCCGAACTCGACCTCAAGGCCACCCAGTCCGGCAAGCACCGCGGCCTGCTCGCCCACACCACCGAGATCCTGCGCCTGAACACCGTGGGCGGAGTCGCCCCGGCCGGCTCCTGCAGGCCGGGCGCCATCGTGGGTGTGCCCTACCAGGCGGACTACGTCTTCCTCCAGCGCTGACACACCAGTTGACGCGAGAGCTCCCGGCGGCGCCTCCCCGACACGACCCCTACGGGTCGGGGGAGGCGTCGCCTCCTCATGTCATCCCGCAGGTGTACATGGAGTTGAGTCCGGGGTCTGACGCTTACCTCCCGCCGATTTGGTCAGATGGAAACCACGGAAAACACCACTCCTCACCGATTCGGGTGAGAATGGCGGCACGGGGTGGAAAGCGAGTGCAGCTGGACAGCCGCCGCCGACGACGGAGGTAAGGCACACATGGCACCGTACGAATCCGACGACAGCACGTCCGCCGCGGAGGCAGACGACCTGCGCGCCGGCCGCCGCAAGGCCGCGCGTTACGTCGTCCCGGTCGCGGTGTTGGGGGTGGCGGCGGCGACCATCGGGCTCGTCCCCGCGCTCGCCGACTCCGGCGACCCCGACCTGCCGAAGATCACCGCGCAGCAGCTCATCGAGAAGATCGCGCAGTCGGACGTACAGCAGATGTCCGGCACGGTGAAGATCACCACGGATCTGGGGCTGCCGAACCTCGGCGGTCTGGAGAGCAGCCTGACGCAGGGCGCCACCGCCTCGGGCGACGGCTCGTCCGCCGACCCGTCCGCCAAGCTCACCGAACTCGCCACCGGCACGCACACCCTGCGCGTCGCCACCGACGGTCCGGACCGGCAGAAGGTGTCGCTCCTGGAGAGCGCCGCCGAGTACAGCCTGATCCACGACGGCAAGGACGTCTGGGGCTACGACAGCGGGACCAACGAGGTCTACCACGCCACCGCCGACGACAGCGCGAGCGCCAAGGAGAAGCAGGAGGAGACGCCCGCGACTCCCCAGCAGCTCGCCAAGGACGCCCTCGCCGCGGTCGACGACACGACCTCGGTGACCGTCCAGGGCACCGCCCAGGTGGCCGGCCGGGACGCCTACCGCCTGGTCATCAAGCCCAAGGACGACGGCTCGACGGTCGGTCAGATCACGGTGGCCGTCGACGCCAAGACGGGCCTGCCGCTGAAGTTCACGCTCACTCCGGCGAGCGGCGGCGCGGCCGTCGTCGACGCCGGCTTCACCAAGATCAGCTACGCCAAGCCCGCCGGGTCCACCTTCGACTTCACGCCGCCCAAGGGCGCGAAGGTCACGGAGGACGGACAGATCGACGGCGGCAAGGCGAGCGAGGACAAGAAGACCGACGGCACCACCCGTGAGGACCTCGGCGGGGACCTCGGCAAGGGCGGTGGCCCCGAGGGCCTGAACGTCATCGGTGACGGCTGGGACTCCATCGCCACCTTCGACACCGGCGGCCAGGGCGTCCCGTCCGGCTCCGAGGCCGGCGCCTTCGGCGGCTTCCTGGACTCGCTCGGCGACAAGGCGACCGGCAAGTTCGGCTCGGGCACGGTCTTCAAGACCCGCCTGATCAACGCCCTGATCACCGACGACGGCAAGGTCTACGTCGGCGCGGTCACCAAGGACGCGCTGGTGAAGGCGGCCAACGCCGCGCAGTAGCACGTAGGAATCAGCAGCACGACGAATGAGGGAGCCGATGGGCGAAGCGTCCGCCGCCGAGCCGGAGCAGGAGGACCCGGGTGACAGCGTCATCGCCACCCGCGGCCTCACCAAGCGCTACCGCGGCGGACAGCTCGCCGTGGACGGTCTCGACCTGACCGTCCCGGCGGGCAGCGTCTTCGGCTTCCTCGGCCCCAACGGCTCCGGCAAGACCACCACCATCCGCATGCTGATGGGCCTCATCGAGCCCACCTCCGGGACGGCGCGCGTCCTCGGGCGGCCCATGCCGCGCGCGACCCGCGCCGTCCTCCCGCACGTCGGCGCCCTGATCGAGGGCCCCGCCCTGTACGGCTTCCTCTCCGGCCGCGACAACCTCCTGCGCTACGACGCCGCCGACCCGACCGCCGACCCGCGCACCCGGCGCGCCCGCGTCGACACGGCGCTGCACCGGGTGGGCCTGACAGCCGCGTCCGGCAAGAAGGCGAAGGCGTACTCACTCGGCATGAAGCAGCGCCTCGGCCTGGCGGCGGCGCTCCTCCAACCCCGCAAACTCCTCGTCCTCGACGAGCCCACCAACGGCCTCGACCCACAGGGCATGCGCGAAATCCGCTCCCTGGTCCGGGAGTTGGCCTCCGAGGGCACGACCGTCTTCCTCTCCTCCCACCTCCTCGACGAGATCGAGCAGGTCTGCACCCACGCGGCCGTCATGGCCCAGGGCCGCCTGCTCACCCAGGGCCCGGTGGCCGACCTGGCGGCGGGCGCGAGGGGCCGCCTGGTCGTGACGACACCGGACACGGGGGATGCGGCCAGGGTGCTGAAGGAGCAGGGGGCGACGGATGTCGTCCTCGCGGAGGACCGGGTGACGGCGGAGCCACCGGATCGCGAACTGGCCGACATCAACGCCGCGTTGGTGAAGGCGGGGGTGAGGGTGCGGGGCTTCGGAGTGGAACGGGCTTCGCTGGAGGACGCGTTCGTGGCGCTGACGGGGGAGGGCTTCGATGTCGCAGGTTGATCACGTTCCTCACGCCCCTCACGTCGAAGTCCCGCGCGCCCCTCGGCTGTTGTGGACATTCGGCCTCTTCCGCAACGAACTGCTCACCACCTTCCGCCGCTGGCGCACCCTGGCCCTCCTGGGCGTACTCGCGGCCGTACCGATCCTCGTAGGCATCGCGGTGAAGATCGAGACGAGCGACGGCGGCGGCACCGGCCCAGGTGGCGAAGGAGGGGGCCCCGCCTTCATCTCGCAGATCACCAACAACGGCCTCTTCCTGGTCTTCACCGCCCTCGCCGCGACCCTCCCGTTCTTCCTGCCGATGGCGATCGGGGTCATCGCCGGTGACGCGATCGCCGGCGAGGCCAACGCCGGCACCCTGCGCTACCTCCTGGTCGCCCCCGCGGGCCGCACCCGCCTGCTGCTCACCAAGTACGCGACGGTACTGACCTTCTGCCTGGTCGCCACCCTCGTGGTAGCCGTGTCAGCCCTGGCGGTGGGCGCGATCCTCTTCCCACTCGGCGGCCTGACGACGATCTCCGGCACGCAGATCAGCTTCACCGAGGGCCTGGGCCGGGCCCTGCTGATCGCCCTGGTCGTCGCCGCGTCCCTGATCGGCATGGCGGCCCTGGGCCTGTTCGTGTCGACGCTCACCAACAGCGGCATCGCGGCGATGGCGACCACCGTGGGCCTGCTGATCACCATCCAGATCCTCGACCAGATCCCCCAACTGCACATGATCCAGCCGTACTTCTTCTCCCACTACTGGCTGTCCTTCGCCGACCTCATGCGCGACCCGATCTACTGGGACGACCTGACGAAGAACCTGGGCCTGCAAGGCCTGTACGCGGTGGTGTTCGGCTCGGCGGCCTGGGCGCGCTTCACGACGAAGGACGTCACGGCGTAGCCGTGAGCCGCGCGAGCACCGCCGTCTCCTTCGGAGGCGCCCCACCGAAGTCACCGAGCCGCCAGGCGGGCACCCACGGCACCCGGTACACGTCGATGATCGACTCCAGCAGCCGCACATCCCGGTCGAGCGGCTTGGGCAGGCGCCCCGGCGCGTCCGCGACCAGCACGACACCGTCGAGGTACAGCTCAGGCGGCACCTCCCCGCGCCGGAACATCTCCAGCGTGGCGAGCAGCGAGGCCAGCCCCGACGCATGCGTACGGCCGACCAGCAGCACCGACCGGGGGGCGTCGGGGCCGGGCCAGTCGCGTCCGCAGTCGTGACCGCCGTACACCGTGGAGAGGGTGGAGACACCGGCGCCGCCGTGGGTGCCGACCCAGGAGTAGCGCCGTGCGCCGGCAGAGCCCTGCTCCTCCGGTACGGCGACCGGTCCGCGGATCCAGATCTCCGGTCCCTGCTGCACATCGGTCCGCATGCCCGCGCTCCTCCTTCACCACGCCTGCCGGTACGCACGGCTCCGGGACAGTTCCGGGAACGGACGGTTCCGCGACGGGACGCGGGCTCCTGGGACGAGTCTGTGACGTCCCGGTGACCTGGAGAACAGGAGCGACCGGAGAGACTCAACAGTACGTGTACGACCGGACCGCAGCAGGACCGGATCTTGCCGCCGGGGGAGCGAACCCGAGGCCGGGAGGGAGCACCATGGAACCCGAAGGCCTCACCCGCCCGACCCCGACGCATCCGAGTGAGGGAACCGATGTCTCGACTCAGCCGTGAGAAGAAGCGAGAACAGCAGCGCGCCGAGCGGTCGGCGGCCCTCATGGCGGCGCCGATCGACGTCCACGTCCCCGGCACCGGACCCGCGACGGTCGGCGGTACACCGGTCATGGCGGCCCCCGGCGAGGAACTCCAGCAGACGGTCCTGAACCACCTCCACCACATCGCCCTCACCACCGGCCACCCCGTCCACGCCACGATCCGCGACGAACGAATCGGCTACGTCGTCCAGGTCCAGGTGTCCCCGGACGGCTCCAGCGACTTCACGACCGAGCCGGTAGCACTGGCTCCGCCGGTTCAGCAGGGGGCGCAGCCGGAGGCGCCGGACGCGTTCCGGGCACCCGAAGGGCCGCAGCAGGAGTGGCCCGGCGTGCCGGACGACTCGCAGGAGAGGCCCGGGGCAGCCACGCCGGCGCTCCCGCCCGCCTCTCCGACCGCCGTTGCGCCCAGCCCTGCGTCAACGCGTCCGCCCGCGTCCGCCGCCGCCCCTTCGCACGCCCCCGCACTCCCGCCCGCGCTGCCGTCCGCCCCCGCATCCGGGGTCCGGTCGACGCCCGCGTCCGCGTCAGCGTTCCCTCCCGCACCCGGCGGACCCGCCCCTGCCCCCGCGCTCCCCGTCGCCCCGGAGTCGCCGCAGCCGCAGCCGCAGCCGCAGCCGCAACCGCAGGCGCAGCGGCCCCGGAGTGACTCTCCGGCCGACAAGCCCACGCACGTCTTCCCTCCCGTCGCGGAGCCCGGCGCCGAGCCGCTCGCGGACTCCCCGCCGACCTTCCGTATGAAGGCCGTCTCGGAACCGTTGCCGCTCGGCGAGAACGTGCCCACCTTCCCGCTGCGGTCCGTGCCCGAGTGGGTCGAGGACCGTGCCCCCGGGACGGTCGTCCCGCCGTTGGGCGAGTTCGGGCCGCCGCCGCAGATGGACGCGATCCCGATCCCCGCGCTGCCGCCCGAGCCGGAGCCGGACCCCGACTCCCGGCAGACCCCCGCCCGGGGATTCGACGCGGTGGCGGAAGCCGTGTTCGACGACGCCCCCTCGACGGTTCCGCCGATCCTCGCGGAGCCGATGGCACGTATCAACGAGGCCGTGAAGGACGGCCGGATCGACGCGGCGGCCGAACTGGCGGAGCGCACCGTGGGGGAGGGGGCACGGTCGCTCGGGCCGGAGCACCCGGAAGTACTCCGGCTGCGCGAACTCACCGCGTACATCGCCTACTTGGCCGGCGACCCGGTCCGCTCCTTCCACCTCTCCCTCGACCTCGCCCGGATCCGCCGCCACACGCGGGACGCGGAAGCGGCGTACGGCAACATCCAGAGCGCGGCCTCCGCCTGGCGCGCCGTGCGCGACCCCGAGGAGGGCCTGTCCCTCGGCCGCGAACTGATCGGCCTGTGGACGGAGTTGACGGCGGAGGACGGCCCGGCCGCCGAGGACATCGAACAGCTGGAGGCGGCCCGCGCCCGCATGGGCCGCCTCACCGAACGAGCCCGCCGCGGCTGAGCCTCAGCCTCGGACCCGGACCTACTGGGACAGCGACCACACCGCGTACGCGATCGCATCGCTGTTGCGGTCCAGGGCCGTGTCGTTGATGTTGGCCGTCGTGTCGCAGGACGCGTGGTAGCACCGGTCGAAGGCGAGCCCCGCGGTCCCGCCCCACTTGGCCGCCTGCGCGGTCGTCTTGATGTAGTCCGCGCCGCTGAACAGCCCGCCCACGGGGATGCCGACGTTCTTGAAGGGCGCGTGGTCGGAGCGCCCGTCGCCCTCGGTCTCGATCTCGGTGGGGACGCCGATGCCGGTGAAGTAGTCCTTGAAGGTCTTCTCGATGGCCGGGTCGTCGTCGTAGACGTAGTAGCCGGGGTTGGGCGAGCCGATCATGTCGAAGTTCAGATAGCCGCTGATCTTCTGGCGGTTGGCGGTGGTGAGGCTGTTGACGTAGTACCGCGAGCCCACCATCCCGAGCTCCTCCGCGCCCCACCAGGCGAACCGCAGGTGCTTGGTGGGCTGGAAGTTGGTCCGCGAGACGGCGAGCGCGGTCTCCAGAATGGCCGCGGAACCCGAGCCGTTGTCGTTGATGCCGGCTCCGGCGGTGACGCTGTCGAGGTGGGAGCCGGACAGCACGACCGTGTTGGTGTTCCCGCCGGGCCAGTCGGCGATGAGGTTGTAGCCGGTGCGGCCGGAGGACGTGAACTGCTGGATGGTCGTGGTGAATCCGGCCGCGTCCAGCTTGGCCTTCACATAGTCGAGCGAGGCCTTGTAGCCGGTGCGGCCGTGCGCGCGGTTGCCGCCGTTGGCGGTGGCGATGGACTGGAGCTGGGCCAGGTGCGCCTTGACGTTCGCCACGGGGATGTCGGGCGCGGCGGCAAGGGCCGGGGCGGGTGCGGGCGCGGGTGCCGCGCCGACTATGGATCCGCCAGTCAGGAGCATGACAACAGAAGCACCGGCGGCGAGCTTGATGCGAGGGGCCGAGACGGGGGCCATGTGGGGGGCTCCGGCTTCGTCGGGAGTCACAGGGACTCCACAGTGGATGGGGTCCCAGGATGGTGAAGCCTTGACCATTTCCCCGTCAAGAGCGGTATCAGGACAGCGAGTTCACATACCGGATATCCGAGGTGAACTCCGAACTCTTACTGCCCACGGGACTCCTCCCGCACACAGAACTCCCCCTGCACGCAGAGCCCCTACTGCACGCAGAACCCCTACTGCACACAGAACTCGTTCCCCTCCGGATCGGCCATCACCACCCACTCCCCGCCGTTCTCCTTCACCCGCCGCAGCACGCTCGCCCCGAGCCCCTCCAGCCGCTCGACCTCCCCGTCCCGCAGCTCCGGGCCGGGATGCAGGTCCAGATGCAGCCGGTTCTTGACGCTCTTCGCCTCCGGCACCCGCTGGAACAGCAGCCGCCGCCCCAGCCCGGTACCGCTGCCCTCGTCGTACGGGTCCGCCGGATGCCGCACGGCGATCAGGTCCCGGAACGCGGACCGCCCGTGATGCTCGACGGTCGCCTCCTTCGGCAGCGCGCCGAGCCCCAGCAACCGCTCGACGAGGGCGCTGTTGTCCTCGACCGAGTAGTGCAGGGCGGCGGCCCAGAAGTCGGCCTGGGCGTGCGGGTCACCGGCGTCGACGACGAGCTTCCAGTGGATGGGGGCCGGGGTGGCCGCGGGGTCGGGAGCGGGCGTGGGTGCGGGCGTCTGAGTCATGACACCCACTATCCAACGCGGGTCTGACAATCACCGCCCGCGCGGACGAATCCCCAGGTCAAACCCCAGGTCAGACATCCACCGGAGCGGTCGCCGGCACATCCGCCACCCGGGCGGACTCCAACCGCCGCCGCCCCGCCGCAGCGGTCCGCCACACATCGAAGGTGAGCAGACACAGGGCCAGCCACACCAAGGAGAACCCGGCCCACCGCTCCACCGGCATCTCCTCGTGGAAATACAGCACCCCGAGCAGGAACTGGAAGACGGGCGCCAGGTACTGCAACAACCCGAGCGTCGACAGGGGCACCCGTATCGCCGCCGCCCCGAAACAGACGAGAGGCAGCGCGGTCACGATCCCGGTAGAGGCGAGCAGCGCGGCATGCCCGGCACCTTCGCTGACGAAGGTGGAATCCCCCCGCGCCCCCAGCCACACCAGATACCCCACGGCGGGCACGAACTGAATCGCGGTCTCCGCGGCAAGCGACTCGACACCGCCCAGATTGACCTTCTTCTTCACCAGCCCGTAGGTGGCGAAGGAGAACGCGAGCGTCAACGAGATCCAGGGCGGCTGCCCGTACCCGACCGTGAGCACCACCACGGCCGAGAACCCGACCCCGACCGCCGCCCACTGCAGGGGCCGCAGCCGCTCCTTCAGCAGGAGCACGCCCATGGCGATGGTGACCAGGGGATTGATGAAGTACCCGAGGGACGCCTCGACGACATGGCCGCTGTTGACGGACCAGATGTAGACGCCCCAGTTGACGGTGATGACGGCCGCGGCCACCGCGACCAGCGCCAGCCGGCGCGGCTGCCGCAGCAACTCGCCGGCCCAGGCCCAGCGCCGTACGAAAAGAAGCGCGACCGCGACGAAGACGAGCGACCAGACCATGCGATGGGCGAGGATCTCGATCGCGCCCGCGGGCTTGAGCAGTGGCCAGAAAAGGGGAACGAGCCCCCACATCCCGTACGCCGCGAAGCCGTTCAGCAGTCCTATGTGCCGCTCACCCTTCGGCTTCCCGCTCACGGGCCCTCCCCCTCACCTGGTCGCACACGCGCGCAGGCACGAAGGTAACGCCGAGAGCCCGCACCTGTCATGCCCGTATCGCCATACGGTCATGACAGGCCGGGTCTACGTCCCTGACCTGGGCGTCAGCCCTTGAGCGCGAGCGCGATCGACTCGGCGATCGGCGTGGTCGGACGGCCGGCGAGGCGGGACAGGTCACCGGTGGCGACGACCAGCTCGCCCTTCTGGATGGAGGCGTCGACACCGGCGAGGATCGCGGCGAAGGGCTCGGGCAGCCCGGCGCCGGTGAGGATGCCGATGAGGACCTCGCCGGGGACGTTGTTGTGGGCGATCTCCTTGCCGGTCTGCCGGCTCAGCTCGGCCGCGTACTCGGCGAAGCCCCAGGCCTCGTCGCCGCCGAGTTCGTACGTCTGGTTCTCGTGGCCCTCGCCGGTCAGCACGGCGGCGGCAGCGGCGGCGTAGTCGGCGCGGGAGGCGGAGGAGACGCGGCCGTCACCGGCGGCGTTCACGACGGCGCTGTGCTCCAGGACCGGGGCGAGCTGCTCGGTGTAGTTCTCGTTGTACCAGCCGTTGCGCAGCAGGGTGTACGGCAGACCGGAGGCGAGCAGTGCCTCCTCGGTGCCGTGATGGTCGTCGGCCAGGGCGGCGGTGAGGGTGCCGGGGGCGCTGGTGTACGCGAGCAGTGCCACACCGGCGGCCTTGGCGGCCTCGATGACGACCTTGTGCTGCCCGACGCGGCCCTTGTCGAACTCGTTGCCGGAGATCAGCAGCACCTTGTCGCCGGCGGCGAAGACGGAGTCGAAGGTCTCAGGGGTGTTGTAGTCGGCGACCGCGATCTTCACCCCGCGCTCGGCGAAGTCGGCGGCCTTCTCCGGGGTGCGCACGACAGCCGTGACCTGATCGGCCGGAACCTTCTCCAGCAACTGCTCCACGACGAGGCGGCCGAGGTGTCCGGTGGCTCCGGTGACGACGATGCTCATGATGACAACTCCTTGTGGGGTGCGATGGCACTAACCCTAGGGGCTGCACTAACCTTCTGAAAGTACCCACTTTGAAGTAAGGTACCCACATGGCAGTAAGCAGCGAGGCGACGAGCAAGTACACCGTGGATGCGGTGATGTGCCCGTACCGCCTGGTCCTGGAGCACGTGACGTCCCGCTGGGGCGTCCTGGTCCTCATCGAACTCCTCGACCGCCCCTACCGATTCAGCGAACTCCGCCGGGCGATCGGCACGGTCAGCGAGAAGATGCTGACCCAGACCCTCCAGACCCTGGAACGCGACGGCCTGGTCCACCGAGACGCCCAGCCGGTGATCCCGCCGAGGGTCGACTACTCCCTCACGGACCTGGGCCGCGAGGCGGCGGAACAGGTACGCACACTGGCCCTGTGGACCGAACGCCGGATGCCCGAGGTGCAGGAGGCGCGGGAGATGTACGACACTCGGAAAGCGGCCGCTGAGCAGGGATGACGCGCGCGTAGCGGCTCCACCGAACGAATGCGGGAGGCGCTCGCTGGGCACACACATGTCAGGGCGTCGAATGACACGAGCGCCACGTCCACCCGTGCGCCCCCTCTCCGCCTCCCGCGCCGACTTGAGTCGCCCGGCATCCTGGGGGCGGGGCGCAGTGCCCAACCGCGCACCGGCCCTCGTGCCGCCCACGAGGACATCGACCGGCGTGCGGACGCCTACTCGGGGGTCGCATGGCCAGACAGAATCCGGATGCGCGAAGGATCGGTTCTGCAGTGCGAGCGAGGAGCGGCCGAGTGCGCACCCCCTTTCCCCGCCAGGCTTGGCGCCGGCGTCAGGAGGAGCTCCTGGAGTCTCTTCTGCAGCAAGTCACCCATCTCACTGAGGAGATCCGCAACGCCAACCTGATCCAGTTGCATCGGACCACGGCGGAGCAGGCGGGGCGTGCCATCGCCGACCCCGTCCTGGCGGAGGCCATGAGCACACTGCATGGTTTGTCGGAGAGCAAGCGCCGACAAATACTGTTCGTCAATGCGCAGTACAGCACCATCGTTCTGAACCATCGTCTGGGCGCAATCGGCTGGGACGAACTGATCGGTCATCTGCGGGTGTGGTGTGTAAATCGCGTCTTCCAGGAGTACTGGGAGTTGACGGGTGAGCATCGCATGAGCCTGCCGGGCGAGTCGCTGGAGGCCCGGGTGGGCAAGGTTGTCGATGTGATCATGTCCGAACTGGCAGACGATCCGGACGAGTGGTGGGTGGTCGGGCCCACGGAGGGGCCGCCGGCTTGAAGCCCTGACCGCTGAACGCGCGGGCGCCAGGAATCGTATAACCGGTTGATCTCGATCACGGCGAAAAATGATCTCGAAGTCGGCGAAGCGGCCCAGCGTCCTCACCCATGCGGATGCAATTGGCGGATACCCCGTTTCAAGTCCCCGGGTAGGCCGGTTCGCCGGACAACTTTGCGTTCAGTCAGTGACCGGGTCCTGCATCCGGCCGTAGAAGAGGGCTCCTGCGTGCACAGCGAACTGTCTGCCCCCACCATTCTCCGTCGACTTGGTGATTCACCGCGGCAACGAGGGAGCCTCTCGGGTGAGACGTGCCCCGACATCTTCGAGTTGAGCGATGGCAGCTTTGCTGTCATCGGCACTGAGGCCACTGAGGACCTCGATTCCCAACTGCCTTCCGATGCCGCCCGCGCCGACTACGAACGCATCGTCGTCATCACTCGCGAGACCTTGCTTCGCGCGAAAAGAGACATCCCCGACGCGTGACGTCAAAGGGCCCGGACGCCATCCGCATCCGGGCCCACGTATGTCGACTGCCGACCGTAGCTCAGTCGTCAGCCCACAACCGTCCACGTATCCCCGCCCGCCAACAGCGCCCCCAGATCCCCCTTGCCGTTCTGTTCGATCGCCGTGTCCAGCTGGTCGCTCATCTGCGTGTCGTAGACAGGCCGATCCACCGATCGCAGGATGCCGATCGGGGTGTGGTGGAGGGTGTCCGGGTCGGCCAGGCGGGACAGCGCGAACGCCGTGGTCGGCGAAGCCGCGTGCGCGTCGTGGATCAGGATCTGGGACTCGTTCTCAGGGGTGACTGTTACGACCTTCAGGTCACCCGTCGTCACATCCCGCACCACGCCCCGCGAACCGTCCGCCCCGAAGCGGATCGGCTGCCCGTGTTCGAGGCGGATCACCGCTTCCTCCGCCTGCTGGCGGTCCTTCAGCGCCTCGAACGCCCCGTCGTTGAAGATGTTGCAGTTCTGGTAGATCTCGATCAGCGCCGTGCCGGGGTGGGCCGCCGCCTGGCGCAGCACCTCCGTCAGGTGCTTGCGGTCCGAGTCGATCGTCCGCGCCACGAAGGACGCCTCCGCGCCGATCGCCAGCGACACCGGATTGAACGGCGCGTCCAGCGACCCCATCGGCGTCGACTTCGTGATCTTGCCGACCTCGGAGGTGGGGGAGTACTGCCCCTTCGTCAGACCGTAGATCCGGTTGTTGAAGAGCAGGATCTTGAGGTTGACGTTCCGGCGCAGGGCGTGGATGAGGTGGTTGCCGCCGATCGACAGCGCGTCACCGTCACCGGTCACCACCCACACGCTCAAGTCCCGCCGGGAGGACGCCAGTCCGGTCGCGATCGCGGGCGCGCGGCCGTGGATCGAGTGCATCCCGTACGTGTTCATGTAGTACGGGAACCGGGACGAGCAGCCGATGCCCGAGACGAAGACGATGTTCTCCTTGGCCAGGCCCAGCTCCGGCATGAAGCCCTGGACGGCCGCCAGGATCGCGTAGTCACCGCAGCCGGGGCACCAGCGCACTTCCTGATCGGACTTGAAGTCCTTCATGGACTGCCTGCCCTCGGCCTTGGGGACGAGAGAAAGCGCCTCGATCGTGTCCGAACCTTCCGTGGACGTCTCAGCCATCGATGGCCTCCTTGAGAGCCGTGGCGAGCTGCTCAGCCTTGAACGGCATGCCATTGACCTGGTTGTACGAGTGCGCGTCGACCAGGTACTTCGCCCGGATCAGCGTGGCGAGCTGACCGAGGTTCATCTCGGGGATCACGACCTTGTCGTACCGCTTCAACACCGCGCCGAGATTCTTCGGGAACGGGTTGAGGTGCCGCAGATGCGCCTGCGCGATGGCCTCCCCGGCCCCACGCAGCCGCCGCACCGCCGCTGTGATCGGCCCGTACGTCGATCCCCAGCCCAGCACCAGCGTGCTCGCCCCGTGCGGGTCGTCGACCTCCAGATCGGGCACGTCGATGCCGTCGATCTTGGCCTGCCGGGTGCGGACCATGAAGTCGTGGTTGGCGGGGGAGTACGAGATGTTCCCGGTCCCGTCCTCCTTCTCGATACCGCCGATGCGGTGTTCGAGACCGGGCGTGCCGGGGATCGCCCAGGGGCGCGCGAGCGTCTGCGGGTCCCGCTTGTACGGCCAGAAGACCTCGGTGCCGTCGTCCAGGGTGTGGTTCGGCCCCTGCGCGAACTGCACGGTCAGGTCCGGGAGTTCGTCCGCCTCCGGGATCCGCCAGGGCTCCGAGCCGTTGGCCAGATACCCGTCGGAGAGAAGAAAGACAGGAGTGCGGTACGTCAGCGCGATACGCGCCGCCTCCAGAGCCGCCTCGAAACAGTCGGCCGGCGTCTGCGGCGCGATCACCGGAACCGGCGCCTCGCCGTTGCGCCCGAACATGGCCTGGAGCAGATCGGCCTGCTCGGTCTTGGTGGGCAGACCGGTGGAGGGCCCACCGCGCTGGATGTCGATGACGAGCAGCGGGAGCTCAAGGGAGACGGCGAGGCCGATGGTCTCCGACTTCAGCGCCACCCCGGGACCACTCGTCGTCGTCACGCCCAGCGAACCGCCGAAGGCCGCGCCCAGCGCCGCGCCGATGCCCGCGATCTCGTCCTCGGCCTGGAAGGTCCGTACGCCGAAGTTCTTGTGCCTGCTCAGCTCGTGCAGGATGTCGGAGGCGGGGGTGATGGGGTAGGAGCCGAGGAAGAGGGGCAGGTCGGCCTGGCGGGCGGCGGCGATCAGGCCGTAGGCCAGGGCGAGGTTGCCGGAGATGTTGCGGTAGAGGCCGGGCGGGAACGCGGTCGCGGCCGGGGCGACCTCGTAGGAGACCGCGAAGTCCTCGGTGGTCTCGCCGAAGTTCCAGCCCGCGCGGAACGCGGCCAGGTTCGCCTCGGCGATCTCGGGTTTCTTGGCGAATTTGGTCCGCAGGAACCTCTCGGTCCCCTCGGTCGGCCGGTGGTACATCCACGACAGCAGGCCCAGCGCGAACATGTTCTTGCTGCGCTCGGCCTCCTTGCGGCTGAGGTCGAACTCCTTGAGCGCCTCGACCGTCAGCGTGGTCAGCGGCACCTCGTGCAGGCTGTACCCGTCGAGCGAACCGTCCTCCAGGGGCGAGGCCGCGTACCCGACCTTCTGCAGCGCCCGCTTGGTGAACTCGTCCGTGTTGACGATGATCTCCGCGCCGCGCGGCACGTCGGCGATGTTCGCCTTGAGCGCGGCGGGGTTCATGGCGACGAGCACGTTGGGCGCGTCGCCGGGGGTGAGGATGTCGTGGTCCGCGAAATGGAGCTGGAAGGAGGAGACCCCCGGCAGGGTGCCGGCAGGGGCGCGGATCTCGGCGGGGAAGTTCGGCAGTGTCGAAAGGTCGTTTCCGAAGGACGCCGTTTCCGAGGTGAAGCGGTCGCCGGTGAGCTGCATTCCGTCACCGGAGTCTCCCGCGAACCGGATGATCACCCGGTCCAGCCTGCGTACGTCCTTCTCGCCCGTCGGTTTGCGCTGCTCTCCCAAGACGGCTTCGTCGGCCTGTTCCGCTGTCCTGCTGACCTGGCTGGTCACTGAACTGGACCTCCTTCGAGGCGGCTGTCTGGGACCGGCCTTCCCGCAGGCCTTCCCAGGATCAACCCTACGTCCGTCAGGGTCGCCTTCCCTGGGCCATTCGCATGATGGACGCGGTTTTGAGACGGTGTGCCGCCCTGACTTGTCATGATTTCTCGCCCCCCGACGTCCCCTTGTGGAGACGCCCCGGATGTCTCCGCGGTTTCTGACTAAGTGTCAGCCCGTCAGGAGTTCAGATAGGTGAGCACCGCGAGAACGCGCCGGTGATCCCCGTCACTCGGAGACAGTCCGAGCTTCAGAAAGATATTGCTGACGTGCTTCTCGACGGCGCCATCACTCACCACGAGCTGCCGGGCGATCGCCGAGTTGGTCCGACCCTCGGCCATCAGTCCCAGCACCTCCCGCTCTCGCGGAGTGAGCCCGGCAAGCACATCCTGCTTGCGGCTACGCCCGAGCAACTGCGCGACCACTTCGGGATCCAGCGCGGTGCCTCCCTGGGCGACCCGCACCACGGCATCCACGAATTCGCGTACCTCGGCGACCCGGTCCTTCAGCAGATAGCCCACCCCATGGCTGGAACCGGCCAAAAGTTCGGTGGCGTACCGCTCCTCCACATACTGTGACAGCACGAGCACACCGAGTCCCGGATGGGCCTTCCGCAGCTGTACGGCGGCCCGGACCCCCTCGTCGGTGTGTGTCGGCGGCATCCGCACATCGGCGACCACCACGTCCGGCAGCTCGCCCTGCCCGTCCAGCTCCGTAATGGTCTTGACCAACGCGTCCCCGTCCCCGACCCCGGCGACGACCTCGTGCCCGCGGTCGGTCAACAACCGGGTCAGGCCCTCCCGAAGCAGCACTGAATCCTCGGCGATGACGACCCGCACCCTGTCCTCCACGATCTCCGGCCCCCCGAGCCCGCTTCCGCCCGCCGCACCGACCAAGTCGGCCCCCACGGCAGCTCCGGTGGTCCAGCATTCCAGCAATCCCATCCCACTGCGCCCGACGAACACGAATCAACGGGAAAAGGGGCATGGTAGGAGGGGTTTCGGGGGTTCATTTCAGGCCGGGGCCAGACACATGCCTCAACGCCGGCGAGCGTCGTTCAGCCCGTCCGGCGTTTGAGGACGAGGCCCGTTCAGGGCCGATCGGGGTCCGGGGCGGAGCCCCGGTGGGGTCGAAGGGGCAGCGCCCCTGGGATGGGACGGGTAGGGGCGGCGGGGGCGAGAAAAGCCCAGTCAGCCCACCGCCCGCCAGGGCAGTTCCGCCGTCACCCGCGTGGGCCCGCCCACCGGCGAATCCACCACCAAGATCCCATCCACCGCGTCCAACCGCTCAGCCAACCCCCCGAGCCCCGACCCCGAAGACGCATCCGCCCCACCCACCCCGTCATCCACAACCTGCACCATCAACCGGTTCTCCACCCGCCACACATCCACGGCAGCCCAGTTCGCCCGCGAGTGCTTACTGATGTTCTGCAGCAGCTCCGACACGGTGAAGTACGCGATCCCCTCGATGGCCGGCGCCGGCCGCGCCGGCAGATCCACCTCCACCTGCACCGGCACAGTGCACCGCGACGCCACCGAAGACAACGCCGCATCCAGCCCCCGATCCGTCAACACCGCCGGATGAATCCCCCGAGCCAGATCCCGCAGTTCCTGAAGCGCCGTCTTCACCTCACCGTGCGCCTCACCCACCATCCGAGCCGCCGCCTCCGGATCCTCCGTCAGCTTCTCCTTCGCCAGCCCCAGATCCATCGCCAGCGCCACCAACCGCGCCTGCGCCCCGTCATGCAGATCCCGCTCGATCCGCCGCAGATCCGCCGCCGCCGTGTCGACCACGACCCCCCGGTCCGACTCCAGCTCCACCACCCGCGCCGACAACCGCGTCGGCCCGAGCAACCCCTGCACCATCACCTGGTCCACCGTCGTCAGCGCCCGCACGATCCACGGCGTGGCCAACGTGAACAACAGCCCCACCAACGCAGTCACGGTGATCTCGAACGGGTTGTCGAGGTAGACGCTGTGGTTCCCGTCGCTGAACAGCTGAACCCCGCCCTGACCGACGTACACCGGAAAAACCCAGAACCACAGCGGATACGTCAGCAACGCCCACCCGTACGCCCAGAAGTTCAGCGCGACGACGAACGAGAACACCGACCACGGGAACTGCAGCACCGCGTACAGCAGCGACCGCCACGACGTGCCGCTCTTCAGCACGGCACCCACCCACGCCAGCACGCCGGACTTCTTCATCCGCAGCGGCTCGGGGTCGGCCACCTCCACGCCCAGCAGGCTCCGCGCCCGCGCCCGCTCCATCGCCCCGAACCCGCGGCAGCCGGCCAGCCCCGCCGCCAGCACCGGAACGCCGAGGAAGGTCACCAGCAGACCCGCCCCGAGTGACACCATCGTGACCGCGTACGTGAAGAGGAAGATGCTGATCGGCAGGCTCAGCAGCACGTAGCCGAAGGCCCGCCAGGTGCGGGCCTCGAACGGCGCCCGCAGCCCGGCGGGCAGCCGGTGCCGGCGCTCACCGGCGAGAGAGAGACCGCTGTCGTAACCGTGCCCGTCCCCGTAGCCCTGTCCGTACTCCGTGGCCATCGACGTCGTCCCGTTCTACTCGTCCTGCGGCTGTCCCGCCGTACCTCCACCCTCCTGCGTCGCAGCTCCGCGAACCATGGAGTCCGTCGGCCTCTTGGACGGGGGGTTTTCCCTACCTCCGGGGGAGCCCTGTCGACCCCGGCCCGCTAGGCCTGTCCCGGTGTGCGGTCGCGCCAGGGCAGTTCCGCCGTGACCGTGGTCGGGCCGCCCGCCGGCGAGTCGAGGACGAACAGCCCGTCGACCGCGCCCAGCCGGTCCGCGAGCCCCCGCATCCCCGTACCGCCGTCCAGCCGCGCGCCCCCTCGGCCGTCGTCCTCGACCTGGATCAGCAGCCGGTCCGCCGACCGCCACACCTCCACCGAGGCCGTCCGCGCGGCGCTGTGCTTGCTGATGTTCTGCAGCAGCTCGGAGACGGTGAAGTAGGCGATGCCCTCGATCGCCGCGGCCGGCCGGGCGACGAGATCCACCGTCACCTTCACCGGCACCGTGCAGCGCGAGGCCACCGACGACAGCGCGGCGTCCAGGCCGCGGTCCGTCAGCACCGCCGGATGGATGCCCCGGGCCAGATCTCTGAGCTCCTGCAACGCCAGTTTCACCTCGCCGTGCGCCTCCGCGACCATCTCCGCGGCCGTGTCCGGGTCCTCCAGGAGCTTCTCCTTGGCGAGCCCGAGCCCCATCGCCAGATTGACCAGGCGGGCCTGCGCCCCGTCGTGCAGATCGCGCTCGATGCGCCGCAGATCGGCGTTGGCCGTGTCGACCACGACCCCGCGGTCCGACTCCAGCTCGGCGATCCGCTGCTCCAGCTCGTCGGACGGCGACAGCAGACCGCGCACCATCGCCCGGTCGGCGTTGGCCAGCCCCCGCGCGATGAACGGCAGCACCGGCCACAGCACGAACAACGAGGTCAGCGTGATGGTGAAGGTGAGGATGCCCCAGGGCAGCCGCATGAAGTCGTACAGGATCGTGCGCCAGCCCACCGGGTCCTTCAGGGTCATCCACAGCCACGGCAGATAGCCCCTACGGCGCTTGGGCAGCCGGCTCGGCTCCTCGATCCGCATCCCGAGCAGCTTCCTGGCCCGGGCCCGCTCGAACCGGCCCAACTGCCGTGCGCCCAGCAGCCCGAGCGTCAGCAGCGGGAACCCGATCACCGTGAGGGCGAGCATGCCCCCGGAGAACAGCACCGCCACGGTGTAGGTGAAACCGACCAGCGCCACCGGAAGGTTCGCCAGCAGATGCGCGATCTCCTTCCAGGTGTGCCGGTCGTAGGCGAAACGGGCGGGCGGCAGACGGTCGTCGTCTTCCGGCTGCGCGGCTTCCCGATCAGGCGTCGGGAACGAGAGGCGTTCGGTCATATGGGCTAGCGTGCCGCGCCCCGCGCCCCCGCGCCATGAGGAGGACCGCCAGGATCCCCTGGGGAAAACCCCACCCCCCGGCACGCTCGTCGCCGCGACCCCCGCATATCGACCAGATCTCAAGCCCGACGGGCTGCTTACCGTCTCTTTAACAGGGCCTAGACTCCCGTCCGTACAGATCGCAGATCGCTGAACACGGATTGCGGAACGGCGGCGATCATCGAGCAGCCAGCGAAGGGACGGACGCGGACGTGCGGGAACCGACTGTCCTCGATCCGACCGTCGTCGCGGCGGACTACTTCGAGTCGTACTCGGTCGTCGGACTGCTCGCCGTCGTCGGCGTGCTCTTCGTCGCCGTCGCGTTCGGCGCCGGCCGCCTGCTGCGCCCGGTGGTCCCCACCCCCGAGAAGCTCCTGACCTACGAGTGCGGAGTCGACCCCGTCGGCGAGGGCTGGGCCCACACCCAGGTCCGCTACTACGTCTACGCCTTCCTCTACGTCATCTTCGCCGTCGACTCGATCTTCCTGTTCCCCTGGGCCACGGTCTTCGCCGCCCCCGGCTACGGTGCGACGACCCTCGTCGAGATGTTCATCTTCCTCGGCTTCCTCGCCGTCGGCCTGCTGTACGCCTACAAGAAGGGCGTCCTGGAATGGACGTGACGCCAGAAGTGACCTCGCCTTCGTCCTCGCCGCAGCCGATTCCGGAGGCGGAGCCGGTCTACCTGCCCGAGCCGAAACGCCTCGGCGCCCTCGCCCGCCTCGCCCCCGAGCCGATGAAGGTCGTCCTCAACTGGGGCCGCCGATACTCCCTCTGGGTCTTCAACTTCGGCCTCGCCTGCTGCGCCATCGAGTTCATCGCCGCGTCCATGGCCCGCCACGACTTCATCCGCCTCGGCGTGATCCCCTTCGCACCCGGCCCGCGCCAGGCCGACCTGATGGTCGTCTCCGGCACGGTCACGGACAAGATGGCCCCCGCCGTGAAACGCCTCTACGAACAGATGCCGGAACCCAAATACGTCATCTCCTTCGGCGCCTGCTCCAACTGCGGAGGCCCCTACTGGGACTCCTACTCCGTCACCAAGGGCGTCGACCAGATCATCCCGGTCGACGTCTACGTCCCCGGTTGCCCGCCCCGCCCCGAGGCCCTCCTCCAGGGAATCCTCAAACTCCAGGAGAAGATCGCCCGAGAGTCCCTGGCCGAGCGCTACGGCACCACCCCGGCCCGCCCGTCGACGGCAGCCCTACAGAGCGACTTGGTGAAGCCCCCGGCGACTCCCTCGAACGGATCGGCTCCTTCTGTCGGGTCGCCCGAAGGGGACGCCCGATGACGGCGATCGGCTGGCTCCCCGCCCCCGCCGAAGAACTCTTCGGTACGGAGGCCACCGCCGAGGAGTCCTACGAGGTCCTCACGGTCGACGTCCCGCCCACCACGTGGCTCACCGCACTGCGGGTGGCCCGCGACGAACTGGGCTGCACCTACTTCGACTGGCTCAGCGCCGTCGACGAACCGGGCACCGGCTTCCGCGTCTCCGCCCACGTCGTGGCCCTGGCCCCGGTCCGCCGCCTCCTGGTGCGCACCACGGTCCCGCACGAGTCGCCGACCCTGGCCTCGGCCGTGGACATCTACGCGGGCGCCGCTTGGCACGAGCGCGAGACCCACGAGATGTTCGGCGTCGTCTTCGACGGCCACCCCGCCCTGGACCACCTCCTCCTCCCGGAGACCTTCGAAGGCCACCCCCTGCGCAAGGACTTCGTCCTGGCGGCCCGCGTCGCCAAGGCCTGGCCCGGCGCCAAGGAACCGGGCGAGTCCGACCACGGCGGCCCCAAACGCCGCCAGACCCTCCCCCCAGGCGTCCCCGACCCGAACGAGTGGGGCCCCCAGAAGGGCCAGCTCCCTCCCGCCCCGGCCCGTCCCGCCCGAGCGGCCGGCCGAGCACCGGGCCGCGCGGCGGCCGAACGCCCCGCCGGAGCGACCTCCGACCGCCCGACCCGAGCCACTGCCGACCGCCCGGTACGAGCCGCAGGCGACCGTCCGCCTCGTCGCACCCGCACATCCGCGGAGGGCTCCGCCAGCCAGGCGGGGACCGGTCCGGCGGAGGGTTCGTCGGGTCCGGTGTCTGAGGGTGATTCGTCGGGCGCGGCACCGGCAGTCGGTACGCCGGGGGAGACGCCGGCGACTGGTTCGGCTGCTGCCCCGCCCCGGTCGCCACGGCGCAACCGCACCGCGTCCCAGGGCTCCGCGAGCCAACAGGCGGCGACCACTCCGGGATCGGAACCGGAATCGGAGCCGCAACTGGAACCGGAACCGTCGTCCGACGACCGGAGCGAGGGCGAGACCGCCGCACTGCCGAAGGCACCCACGGCCCCGCGCAGCCCGGACGCCCCGTGGCACCACGCCCGGCCGGCCTTCGACGCCCCGGAATCCAGTCCGAAAGCCACCTCGGAATCCACGGAGTCCGACGCTCCTGAAGCAGGCGAGGCCGACGAGGTCTCGAAGGCACCCGAAACCTCTGAAGCCCCGGAAGCCCCAAGCCCCGAAGACCCCGCAGGAGGCCCGCAGTGAACGACGCTCTCGACGTCGCCCTGCGACTCCTGATCGTCTTCGTCGTCTTCCTCACCTTCCCCCTCATCGTCGGTCAGACCGAGCACAAGGTCATGGCCCACATGCAGGGCCGCCTCGGCCCGATGTACGCCGGCGGCTTCCACGGCTGGGCCCAACTCGTCGCGGACGGCGTCAAGTTCGCGCAGAAGGAAGACGTGGTCCCGGCGGGCGCGGACCGCCGTATCTTCCAACTCGCCCCCGCCGTAGCCCTCCTCCCGTACCTGATCGTCCTGCTGGCCATCCCGATCGGCCCCGGCGAGGGCGCGGTCGGCCAGGTCCTCGACGCCGGCATCTTCTTCGTGCTCGCGGTGATGGGCGTGGGCGTCCTCGGCTCGCTCATGGCCGGTTGGGCCTCCGCCAACAAGTTCTCCCTCCTGGGCGGCCTGCGCACCGCCGCCCAACTCCTCGCCTACGAACTCCCGATGCTGCTCACCGCCGCCTCGGTGGCCATGGCGGCCGGCACCGTCTCCCTTCCCGGCATCCTCGACGCCTTCGAGTGGTGGTGGCTGCCCTGGCAGATCGTCGGCGCGATCGTCTTCTTCGTCGCCGGTCTCGCCGAACTCCAGCGCCCGCCCTTCGACATGCCCGTCGCCGACTCGGAGATCATCTTCGGCGCCTACACCGAGTACACCGGTCTGCGCTTCGCCCTGTTCCTCCTCGCCGAGTACGCCGGAATCATCGTTCTGTGCGGCCTGACCACCGTCCTTTTCCTGGGCGGTTGGCACGGCCCCTGGGGTGCCGACGGCCTCGGCTGGGTCTGGACCCTGCTGAAGACGGCGGTCCTGGCCTTCGTCGTCATCTGGCTCCGCGTCACCTACCCCCGCCTGCGCGAGGACCAGCTGCAGAAACTCTCCTGGACCCTCCTGGTCCCCCTCTCCCTCGCCCAGATCGCCCTCACCGGCATCGTCAAGGTGGTGATCTCCTAACCATGGCCGAGCCCCTCCCGCCCACCCGGCCCCGCTTTCCCGGCTCCGGCCTGGCCAAAGGTCTGGCCGTCACCCTCCGCACGATGACGAAGAGGACCGTCACCGAGCAGTACCCGGACGTTCAGCCCGACCTCCCGCCCCGCACCCGCGGTGTGATCGGCCTGTTCGAGGAGAACTGCACGGTCTGCATGCTCTGCGCCCGTGAGTGCCCCGACTGGTGCATCTACATTGACTCCCACAAGGAGACGGTCCCGGCGGCGACCCCCGGCGGCCGCGAGCGCAGCCGCAACGTCCTCGACCGCTTCGCCATCGACTTCTCCCTGTGCATGTACTGCGGTATCTGCATTGAGGTGTGTCCTTTCGACGCGCTGTTCTGGTCCCCTGAGTTCGAGTACGCCGAGACCGACATCCGCGACCTCACCCACGAGCGGGACAAGCTCCGCGAGTGGATGTGGACCGTCCCGGCCCCACCCGCCCTCGACCCCGCCGCAGAGGAACCGAAGGAAATCGCCGCGGCCCACAAATCCGCCGAGAAACTGGCGGCGGCACAGGCAGCACAGGCGGCAGGGGCTGCGCAGGCCGGAGAGGTCGCTCAGGCCGGGCAGGTCACGGAGGTTGCGCAGCCCGACCCGTCCGCGCAGCCCGACCCGTCCGCGCAGCCCGACCCGCCCGTGCCGCCCAAGTCGCCCGAAGCCGAGGGAGGCGCATCGTGACCCTCGCCGCAGCCGCCGTCAGCGCGGCGCACGCCCTGGCTGTGCCCGCCACCTCCGTGCACTCCACGGTGACCACGACCGCCGCCGAAACCCACGGCTTCCTCTCCCCGACCGGCGTCGAGGTCGCGTTTCTTCTCGTCGGCCTGGTCACCTTCGGCGCCGCCCTCGTCACCGTCACCACCAGGCAGCTGGTGCACGCCGCCCTGTGGCTGGTGGTGACCCTCGGTGGTCTCGCCGTCGAATACCTCCTGCTCACCGCCGAGTTCATCGCCTGGGTGCAGGTCCTCATCTATGTCGGTTCCGTCGTCGTCCTCCTTCTGTTCGGTCTGATGCTCACCAAGGCCCCCATCGGCCGCTCCCCGGACGCCGATTCCGGCAACCGCTGGGCCGCCCTCACCGTGGCCGTCGCCGCCGCGGCCGCCCTGGTCTGGGTCGTCGTCGACGCTTTCCGCTCGACCTGGATCGATCTGGACGGCCCGGCCGCCGGCACCACCGCCGTCACCGGAGCGAGCCTGTTCCAGAACTGGGTGCTCCCCTTCGAGGCCCTCTCCGTCCTTCTCCTCGCGGCCCTGGTCGGCGCGATCGTCCTGTCCCGCAAGGCGAAGGCGGAGTCGAGTTCTCCCCCTGTGAACTCCCGGGCGATCACGCAGAGTTCCCCATCTGTCCCGGATTCCCGGAATAACCCGATCGAGGGAAATGGCCCGGAATCGGGAACCAGTCCGGTTGGGGGAACCAGCCCGGTTGAGGAAACCGGCTCGGTTGAGGGCACCAGCTCTGCCAAGCAGGAAGGCGGCCGCTGATGCACCTCGCCTATCCAGCTGTCCTCGCCGCTCTTCTCTTCTGCACCGGCGTCTACGGCGTACTCGCCCGCCGCAACGCGATCCTCGTCCTGATGTCGGTCGAGCTGATGCTCAACGCCGTCAATCTGAACCTCGTCGCCTTCGACGTCTGGCTCAGCAGGACCGCCCGGGACACCCTGCACTCCGGACAGGCCCTGACCCTGTTCACCATCGCCATCGCCGCCGCGGAGATCGGCATCGGCCTGGCGATCGTCCTCGCCGTCTACCGCAACCGCGGCACCTCGGACATCGACCGGCTCCGCGACACCGCCGAGGGCCACGAGTCCGACGGGCCGGAGTCCGATGGGTCGGAGTCCGAGGGTTCCGGGTCCGACGGCTGGGCGTCCGACGAACCCGACAGTGACGCCCGCACCGCCGGATCGGCCGGCCGGGCCGGGAAGGCTGAGGCCACCGCGTGACCACGACCACCCTCGCCGTCCTCGTCCCCCTCCTGCCGTTCCTGGGTGCGGCGGCGGGCCTGCTCCTGGGCCGCACGGCCCCCGGCTTCGTCCGCCCGCTCGCGGTCCTGCCACCCCTCGCCTCCCTCGTGCTCGCCGTACTGGTCGCCGTGCGCCAGGGCGGCGACCGGGCCGTCGACGCCGCCACGGAGCTCACGCCCACCGGCTCGGTCCCGATCGAACTCGCCCTGCACATCGACGGCTTCGCCGCCCTCGTCGCCGTACTGGTCGCCTTCGTCGCGACCTGCGTGCAGATCTACTCGACCGGCTACCTGCGCGACGATCCGCGCTACCCCTCCTACGCCGCCCTCGTCTCCCTCTTCACCTCCGCGATGCTGCTCGTCGTCTACTCCGGCGACCTGATCGTGCTGCTGGTCGGCTGGGAGATCATGGGCATCTGCTCGTACTTCCTGGTCGGCCACTACTGGGAGACCCCGGAGGCCCGCGCCGCCTCCATCAAGGCCTTCCTGGTGACCAAGCTCGGTGACGTCCCCTTCCTCATCGGCCTGTTCGCCCTCGCCACCGACGCCGGCTCCTTCCGGATCACGAAGGTCCTCGGCACGGTCGCGAGCGGCGGACTCGACCACCCGACCCTGATCGCCCTGCTGCTCCTGGCCGGCGTCGCGGGCAAGTCGGCACAGTTCCCGCTGCACACCTGGCTCCCCGACGCCATGGCCGGCCCGACCCCCGTCTCCGCGCTGATCCACGCCGCGACGATGGTCGCCGCCGGTGTCTACTTCGTCGCCCGTCTCCTCCCGGTGTTCGAGGCCTCGCAGGCCGCGATGGTCGTCCTCGCCGCGATGGCCTCCGTCACGATGGTCGGCTCGGGTCTCGCCGCGCTCGCCCAGGACGACATCAAGCGCGTCCTCGCCTACTCGACGATCGGCCAACTCGGCTACATGACCGGCGCCCTGGCCGTCGGCGACCGCGGTGCCGCCGTCTTCCACCTCCTGTCCCACGGCGCCTTCAAGGCGCTGCTGTTCCTCGCGGCCGGCGTGATCATCCACGCCGCCGGCACCAACTCGCTGGCCGCCATGTCCCGTATGGGCAACCTGCGCGACCGCGTCCCCGACGCCTTCTGGACGATGACCGTGGCGCTCCTCGCGCTCGCCGCGATCCCGCCCTTCAGCGGCTTCTTCTCCAAGGAGTCCGTCCTCGGCGCCGCCGAGCACGTCGCCACCGGCCACACCGAGCACGCCCCCGGCGCGGCGGGCTGGACCGTGCTCGTCGCCGGCCTGCTCACGGCCTTGCTCACCGCGGCGTACGCCACCCGCCTGTGGCTGCTCGCCTTCCGCGGACACGGCGCCGAGGCCCCTGACCACGGGCGTCAGCCCCGCACCATGACCGTGGTGCTGTGGGTGCTCGCCGTGCCGTCCCTCGCCCTCGGCGGCCTCGCCTACCGCTCGCTGCCCGGCTGGTTCGACGGCCGAGACCTCACCCCGACCCTCACCACCTCCGTGCTCGGCACGGGCGTGGCCCTGGTCGGCGGCATCGTCACCTACGCCGCCTGGCGGCACACGACCGCACTCGCGGCCCGTGTCCCGCTGGGCGCCGTCGCCGCCCACCCGGACGGTGACGCCGGACTCGTGGAGGCCGAGGCGATCGCCAGCCACGCGCCCGCGTACGGAGACGTCGCCTCCGCGCCCGACCCGGCGGACCCCGGGCGAGTGCTGCTCGGCCCGCTGCACCGGCACGCGGCCGTCGGCTTCCACCTCGACGCCGTGTACGCGGCCCTCTTCGTCCGCCCGGTTCTGGCCGGCGCGAGTCTCGTCCGGTTCCTCGACCGCGAGGTCGTCGAGACCTACGTACGCGGTGCGGGCGCCCTGCCCCGCCTGCTCGGGTCCGCCGTACGGCGTGCCCAGACCGGCAACACGCAGACCTATGTGAGCGCGCTGCTCGCCGGCACCGTCGTCCTGGCGGTCGCCGCCCTCCTCGTCGCCACGGGAGCGTGAGCAGGCGTGATCGATATCAGCGAGTCCGTGATGCAGTTCGTTCTGGCGTTCATCGTCGTCGTGCCGCTCCTCGGCGCCGTCGCCGCTCTGCTGCCCGCCCCGCCCGGGCTGAAGGGGAAGTCGCCCGAACAGGCCGTGCTGCGGCACGGCGTGACCGTGACCGGCGCGGTGCTCATCGCCGCGATCGTCCTCGCGCTCGGCTTCGACCACGACCACCCGTCGAAGATGCAGGCCACGACCGACATCAGCTGGATCCCCGCACTCGACGTGCGGATCCACCTCGGCATCGACGGCATCTCCCTCCCCCTTCTGGTCCTGACCGCGCTGCTGACCTTCCTCTGCGCGCTCTACTCGTACTTCAAGATGCCCGCGGGCCCGACCCCGAAGGCATTCGTCGCACTGCTGCTCGTCCTGGAGTCCGGCACCCTCGCGAGCTTCGCCGTCCTCGATCTGCTGCTGTTCTTCCTCGCGTTCGAGATGGTCCTCGTCCCGATGTACTTCCTCATCGCCCGCTGGGGCGGCGAGGGCAGGACCCGGGCCGCCTGGCGGTTCATCCTCTACACACTGCTCGGTTCGGTCGTCATGCTGCTCGGCCTGCTCCTGATCGGGATCAAGGCGGGCACATTCGACATGGTGGCACTCGCCACTGACAACGGCCGGTCGCTGAGTACATCCGTGCAGGTCATCGCGGTTTTGGCGATCGGGATCGGGCTCGCGGTCAAGACGCCGATGTGGCCGCTGCACAGCTGGCTGCCCGACGCCCACACCGCGGCGCCGACCGTCGGCTCGGTCCTGCTGGCCGGCGTGATGCTGAAGATGGGTACGTACGGGTTCGTCCGGATTCTGTTGCCGATCGCCCCCGACGGCTTCCGCACCTTCGCGCCCTACCTCGCCGCCCTCGCCGTCGTCGGGATCATCTACGGATCCCTGGCCTGCCTGGCCCTCGCCAGACAGGGCGCCAAGGGCGACCTCAAGCGCCTGATCGCCTACTCCTCCGTCGGCCACATGGGCTTCGTCCTGCTCGGCATCTCGACCATGACCCCGACCGGCGTGAACGGCGCCCTGTTCGCCAACATCGCCCACGGCCTCATCACCGGGCTCCTGTTCTTCCTGGTCGGCGCGCTCAAGGACCGGACCGGCAGCACCGACCTCGACACCCTCGCCAAGGAGACCGGCGCCGCGCTGTACGGCAAGGCCCCGCGCCTCGGCGGCCTGCTCGCCTTCGGCGCGGTCGCCTCGCTCGGCCTGCCCGGACTGGCCGGATTCTGGGGCGAGATGCTGGCACTGTTCGGCGCGTTCAAGCCCGCCGCCGGCCTCAGCCGCCCGGCGTTCCTCACCTTCATGGCGATCGCGGCCTTCGGCACGCTCCTCACCGCCGCGTACATGCTCATCGTGGTCCGCCGCGTCTGCATGGGCGCCGTGCCGCAGGAAGCCCCGCAACTCGCCGACGTGCAGTCCTACGAGTTCGCGGCCTGGACGCCGCTCGTCGCCCTCACCGTCGTCGCCGGGCTGTGGCCCAAGGCCCTCCTCGGCCTCACCGACCCGGCCGTGCAGCAGCTCCTCGCAGGAGGCACCCGATGAGCAGCCCGGTCCAGCCGCTGGCCGCGAACCTCGTCCAGTCCGTCGACTGGCTCGCCATCGCACCGCCCACCCTCGCGGCGGTCGTCGCACTCGTCGTCCTTGTCGCCGACCTGTTCGTCCGCGAACAAAAGAAGGCGCTCCTCGGCTGGTTCTCGGTGGCAGGCCTCGCCGCCTCCGCACTGCTCCTGCTGCCTCTCCTGGACGGCGACCGCTCCACCTTCTGCCTGAACGGCAACGCCGACGTCTGCAGCTACACCGCGGACCGCTTCACCCTGGTCATCCAGTTCCTGGTCCTCGGCGGCGCCCTCCTGGCCGCCCTGCTGTCGGTCACCACCCTCAAGGACGACGACAAGCAACTCCCCGAAGGGGAGTACTGGTTCCTGCTGCTGTCCTCCGCCGCAGGCGCCGCCCTCCTGCCCGCCTCCCGCGACCTCGCGACCCTGATCGTCGCCCTGGAGGTCGCCTCCCTGCCCGCCTTCGCCCTCGTGGGCCTCCGGCAGGGCGACCGGAAGTCCTCCGAAGCCGCCCTCAAGTTCTTCCTGTCGTCGGTCACCGCGACCGCGGTCAGCCTCATGGGCATCAGCTTCGTGTACGCCTCCACCGGCACCCTCTACCTCACCCAGGTCGCCGACCGCATCCAGCACGTCGACGGACAGCTCCACACCCTCGCCCAGACCGGCGTCGTCCTCACCCTCGTCGGCTTCGCCTTCAAGGTCGCGGCCGTCCCCTTCCACTTCTGGGTGCCCGACACCTACGTGGGAGCGCCCCTGCCGATCGCCGCCTACCTGTCTGTCGTCGGCAAGGCGGTCGGCTTCTCCGGCCTGATCCTCGTCACCGTCGTCGCCTTCCCCTCGTACGCCGATGTCTGGGGCCCCGCGCTGGCGGCCCTGGCCGCGCTCACCATGACCGTCGGCAACGTCGGCGCCCTGCGCCAACAGGCCACGCGCGCGTACAGCGCGGTACGCCTGCTCGCCTGGTCGTCGGTGGGGCAGGCCGGCTACCTCCTCGTACCGATCGCCGCGGCCGCCTACTCCGACGACGCCGAGCACTCCATCGGCTCCACGGTCGCGTACGCCCTCATGTACGCCGCCGTGAACCTAGGAGCCTTCGCGGTCGCCGCCCTGGTGGGCCGTACAAGTGCCCTCAACCGCATCACGGACTACCGCGGCCTGTACGCCAAGAACCCCCTCGCCGCCCTGCTCCTGGCCTTCTTCCTGCTCTGCCTGGCCGGGCTGCCGCCGGGCATCATCGGACTCTTCGCCAAGGTCACCGTGTTCGCGGCGGCCGTGGACGCGGGCCTGGGCTGGCTGGCCGTGGTCATGGCCGTCAACGTGGTGATCGCCCTCTTCTACTACCTCGAGTGGACGGCACTGCTCTTCCGCGCCCCCGAGGGCGAGCCCGTCAAGCACCGCCTGCCCGCCCCGCTCACGGCGGCCATCACGCTCACCGGCGCCCTCGCCGTCGCCCTGTCCGGCGCTCCACAACTGGTGCTGCGCTTCGCCGACACGGCCCTCTTCTAGAACCGACGCGGCGCGCTCTTCCGGGCAGAAGGCGGCAGCAGAGGCCGCCGTCACCCGGTCGGCCCATGCCCGGCGCCGCGCGCACAAGGGAACTAGAGGCCCCCGCCTGGCGTTGACCAGTAAGGGAGGGTCCACTGGACGTGACACCACGGCACCGGTGGCATCGGAGACAAGACACAGGATCAGCAAGCAAAGGGTTCCCCTGCTGCGCGATTTGGAGGGCGTACCGTGCACCGCCGGCACAACGGGCTAAGGACCGCAGTACTCCTCGGGGGACTGTCCGCCCTCATCATCGTCATCGGCAGCTTCTTCGGCCGCATGGGGCTCGTCGTAGCGGTCGTGGTGGCACTGGGCACGAACGCGTACGCGTACTGGAACAGCGACAAGCTGGCGCTACGCGCGATGCGCGCCCGCCCGGTCAGCGAGTTCGAGGCCCCCGCCCTGTACCGCATGGTCCGCGAGCTCTCCACCCAGGCCCGCCAGCCCATGCCGCGCCTGTACATCTCGCCGACGGAAGCACCGAACGCCTTCGCGACCGGCCGCAATCCGCGCAACGCCGCCGTGTGCTGCACGGACGGCATCTTGCGCCTTCTCGACGAGCGCGAGCTGCGCGGAGTCATCGGCCACGAGCTGAGCCACGTCTACAACCGCGACATCCTCATCTCGTCGGTCGCCGGCGCACTCGCCTCCGTGATCATGTTCCTGGTCAACTTCGCCTGGCTGATCCCGATCGGCCGCTCGAACGACGACGACGGTCCCGGCATCCTGGGCATGCTGATGATCATGATCCTGGGCCCGCTCGCGGCCACCGTCATCCAACTCGCCATCAGCCGTTCCAGAGAGTACGAGGCCGACGCGTCGGGGGCCCAGCTCACCGGCGACCCCCTCGCGCTGGCCAGCGCGCTGCGCAAGCTCGAAACCGGCACCAAGCAACTGCCGTTGCCGCCCGAGCCCCGGATCGAGACGGCGAGCCACATGATGATCGCGAACCCCTTCCGCCCGGGCCAGGGACTCTCCAAGATGTTCTCGACACATCCGCCGATGGCGGAGCGCATCGCCCGTCTCGAGAAGATGGCAGGTCGACCCCAGTGAAAACCATCCTGAACGTCATTTGGCTCGTCCTGAGCGGCTTCTGGCTCTTCCTCGGATACCTGCTCGCGGGCCTCCTCCTCTGCATCACGATCATTGGCATCCCGTTCGGCATCGCGGCTTTCCGTATCGGCATCTACGCTCTTTGGCCCTTCGGGTACACGACGGTCGAGCGCCGTGACGCCGGGGCACCCTCCTGCATCGGCAACGTGCTGTGGCTGATCCTCGCCGGATGGTGGCTGGCCCTCGCGCACATCTTCACCGGCGTGCTCCTGTGCATCACGATCATCGGAATCCCGTTCGGCATCGCCAACTTCAAGCTCATCCCGGTCTCGCTGCTGCCGCTCGGCCGCGAGATCGTGCCGACGGACCAGCCGTTCGCGGCCCGCTGAGCACGTACAACTCACGGCCCGGGCAGGGGAGTGACGATCGGTCGCCCCTTCGCCCAGGCCGTGGCGTTTTCCACAACCCGGCAGTTGTCCACAGGCCGGTTCGATTGTCAGTGCCGCCTTGCATCATGAACCCATGACCGAGAACGAGCAGTTGCTGGCACGGGTGGCCGCCAAGGCGCGCAACACCCATCCGTGGGGCTGGACTTCCCTCCCCGAGCCCGTCGACGCCGCCACCCTGGCCCGCGCCGAGGCCACGCTCGGTTTCTCGCTGCCGCCGCTGCTCGCCGACCTCTACCTGCGGATAGGGGACGGCGGATTCGGCCCGGAGTACGGCCTGTTGCCCCTGCTCGACAGCCCGCCCGCCGGCGAGCCCGCCGCCGTCGTGCAGTACCTCGCCAACCGCAAGGACGGCCGCAAGGACCCGGAGTGGCCCTGGCCCGAGGGCGTCCTGCCGATATCCCACTGGGGCTGCGCGATGTACGCCTGCGTGGACTGCCACACACCACAGGCCACGGTCCTCTTCTTCGAGCCGAACGCCGCCGAGGCCGACCACGCCTGGTTCATCGACGCCCCCGAGCTCACGGACTGGCTGCGCGCCTGGGTCGACGGGACCGGCTGGTACGAGGAGATGAACGAGGAGCTGGAGATGGCTCCTTGGGCCGACTTCCGCATACGTACGACGGCCGAGCGGGCGTCCTGACCGGTAGCGCGAACGTCCGCCGACTGCACGGGCGCCCTGATCGGCAGGCTCCCGGCCCTCACCTCCGACCGTTATTGCGAGGCCAACCGCCGCCGCACGCCGTACGCCAGCACCCCCACGACCAGCACACCCGCGCCCACGACCACCGACACCCCCGGCAGCGAGAAGGCCAGGACCACACACCCGACAAGCCCCAGAGCCGGCAGCGCACGGGCCGCCGGAGCCGAATCGAGCGTCCAGGCCGAGGCGTTGGCGACGGCGTAGTAGGCCAGCACACCGAAGGAGGAGAACCCGATCGCGCCTCGCACGTCCACTGTGGCGGCCAGGACGGCGACCACCGCGCCCACGGCCAGCTCGGCCCGGTGCGGGACCTGAAAGCGCGGGTGCACCGCCGCCAGCGCGCTCGGCAGATGCCGGTCCCGGGCCATGGCCAGTGTCGTCCGTGAGACGCCCAGAATCAGCGCGAGCAACGACCCCAGTGCGGCCACCGCGGCACCCACCCGCACCACGGGCACCAGCCCCGGCATGCCGGCGGCCCGCACCGCGTCGGCCAGCGGAGCGGCCGCCAGACCGAGATCGTCAGCCCCCAGCACGGAAAGGACGGCCACCGAGACACACACGTAGACCGCCAGCGCGATGCCCAGGGCCAGCGGGATCGCGCGTGGGATGGTGCGCGCCGGATCCCGCACCTCCTCACCGAGGGTCGCGATGCGCGCGTACCCGGCGAACGCGAAGAACAGCAGCCCGCCCGCCTGCAACACCCCGCCCACGCCACCCGAGACCCCGATGTCCAGGCGCCCCGTGTCGGACGCGCCGGACCCCAGACACACGACCACCACGGAAGCGAGGACAGCGAGGACGACCGCCACGATTGCCCGGGTCAGCCAGGCGGACTTCTGGACACCGCCGTAGTTCACCGCGGTCAGCGCCACCACGGCCGCGACCGCCACGGCATGCGCCTGCCCCGGCCAGACGTACGCCCCGACCGTGATCGCCATCGCCGCGCAGGAGGCCGTCTTCCCGACCACGAACGACCAGCCCGCGAGATAGCCCCAGAACGCCCCGAGCCGCTCGCGTCCGTACACGTACGTGCCGCCCGATGCCGGATACAGGGCGGCCAGCCGAGCCGACGACGTGGCGTTGCAGTACGCGACGACGGCGGCGACCGCGAGGCCGGGCAACAGCCCGGAACCGGCGGCGCGTGCCGCGGGCCCGAGGGCGGCGAAGATGCCGGCCCCGACCATCGAACCGAGGCCGATGACCACGGCGTCCCCGACCCCCAAGGTGCGCCGCAGCTCGGGCGAATGAGAACTGGGCGGACTCGAACCGGACGGATCCGAACCGGGCGGTGTCATGGCCGAAACCATACCGATCAGTTGCAACCGAGAAGCGCCGTCAAGACGTCCCATCCATCAACAGAGCATGAGCACCAAGTACGACCAAACGCGCCCGAAATCACAGTGCCCGGACAGTGCGGGCACAGCGCGGAAGGGCAGGTTCACGGCATGACCATCATCAGCTGGATCATTCTGGGGCTGTTGGCCGGAGCCATCGCCAAGTTCCTGCTGCCGGGCCGCGACCCGGGCGGTTTCATCGGCACGACGCTGATCGGGATCGCGGGCGCGTTCATCGGTGGCTGGATATCGGCCCGTTGGCTGGACCACCCGATCTCCAAGGACTTCTACGACGGCGCGACATGGACCGCGGCGATCGGCGGCTCGCTGGTCCTGCTGATCGCCTTCCGTCTGCTGTTCGGCAACTCGCGCGACTGAGTACACCGCACACCCCTGGACTGCGGCCAGCAGGCGAGAAGGGTGGGCACCGACGGTGCCCACCCTTCCTCGTACAACGGCCGAGCAGCCGGGCAGCCATCTACCGGTAGTTCACGAACTGCACGGCGAAGTCGAAGTCCTTGCCCTTCAGCAGGGCGATCACGGTCTGCAGGTCGTCACGGCTCTTGGAGCTGACGCGCAGTTCGTCGCCCTGCACCTGGGCCTTGATGCCCTTGGGGCCCTCGTCGCGAATGATCTTCGCCACCTTCTTCGCGTTGTCCTGGGAGATGCCCTCCTCGATCGACGCGAAGATCTTGTACTCCTTGCCCGAGAGTTGGGGCTCACCCGCGTCCAGGGACTTCAGCGAGATGCCACGCTTGATCAGCTTGGACTGGAAGACGTCGAGGATGGCCTTGACCCGGTCCTCGGAGTTCGCCTCCATCAGGATCTTGTCGCCGGACCACGAGATCGAGGCACCCACACCCTTGAAGTCGTAGCGCTGCGAGATCTCCTTGGCGGTCTGGTTGAGGGCGTTGTCGACCTCCTGCCGCTCGACCTTCGAGACGATGTCGAAACTGGAGTCGGCCATGTCCTGTGGCTCCTTGTATCGGGGTGCGTGTCAGTGCGTATCGGCAGACGCGGGGGAGGCTGCCGAGCCCGGCATCGACCCGGGCCGCATCCGCACAAGCCTAGCCACCCCATGTCCCCCGAGCGCAGATCAATCGGGTGGCGAAGCACCCCTCCGTATCGGGTATTGTTTACGTCGTTGCCAGCGAGCGCCGCCGAAAAGCGGTTCGAACGGCAGCAACCCCCGGCGGTGTGCCCGAGCGGCCAAAGGGAGCAGACTGTAAATCTGCCGGCTCAGCCTTCCCAGGTTCGAATCCTGGCGCCGCCACACGGGAAAAAGACCCCCTCTGACCTGCGTAAGAGCAGGACGGAGGGGGTCTTTGCGTGATCCACCCACACTCCTCGTCCTCGTCCCGAATGGGTTCGCGGACGTGGACGAGATGCGGCCGCTGACGGCTGGGCGCACGCTGAAGTCATGAAAGCCGGCGAGCCATCAGGGCCTCCGGAAGGCCCCCTGGGGAGGGGCGACGGGTCCGGCGACACCTCTCCTCCACCGAGACGGTCGCGGTTGGGCAGAGGGGTCCTGACGCATACGGGGGTCGCTGTGCTGGCGTTCGCAGTTGGAGCCGTAGCCGGCTACGCGGGAGCGGGCGACTCGGCAGGTGGTCCGGGGGAAGCGACGGTAACCGTGACAGCAACCTCCACGGCGACACGGGCTTCGGCTGCCAACGATCCCGGCAACACCAGGCGTCCGCGTTCCGGGGAGATTCCCGGTGATGGCACGTACGTGGTGAGCGAGGAGATCAAGCCCGGTACCTATCGCACGGACGGGCCGCAGGGCGGTCTGATCACCAGCTGCTATTGGGCTCGACTCAGCAGCACCTCCGGCGAATTCAAGGACATCATCGCCAACGGGAGCACTGAGGGGCAGACGACCGTGACCATCGCGTCCACCGACAAGGCGTTCACGACCACAGGATGCAAGACGTGGCAGAAGGTCGGCTGATCAGTACCTGGGTCGACTCCCGCGGACGGTTTGCGCCCGGCCCGGCTGACGTCCACCCCGCCTCGGCCGTGCGCACGCGCAACGCCCAGTCGCTCGGGGCACACTGACAGCATGTCCACTCCCCGTAGACGCTGTCCCGAATGTCGGCGCGAGATCGCTGTGGTCGCCGGACGGTTCGCGCGGCATGATCCGCCCGGTGCGCGTGAGGTGGGGGAGTTGGTGTCGTGTCCCGGTTCGCGTCGGCAGGCGCAACTCGGTGCTGCGCAGCCGGCGTTGGACGGCTACGCGGTCCCTGACTTTCCCGGGCAGCTCCCGCTCTTCTGACCGTTCCAACGGGCCGCCAGCCGTCTTAGTTCCCCGCCACCGACTTGACCGCAACCGACACCGGTGTCGAACCGCCGACCAGCTCCAGAATCAGGCCGGCCGTCGCGACGCTGTCGACCAACTCCGCCAGTACGGCGGCCACGTCGTCGCGCGGTACCGAGCCGCGGCCCGTCCGGGCCTCCAGGCGGACGAGACCCGTGCCGGCGTCGTTCGTGAGTGCCCCGGGGCGCAGGATCGTCGCGTCCAGCGCGTTCAGGCCCCGCACGTACGCGTCCGCCTCGCCCTTCGCGCGCAGGTACACGTCGAAGATGCCGTCCCCTTGATGCGCGGGATCGGCGCCCATCGACGAGACGACCACGTGTCGTCGTACGCCCGCCTTGACCGCCGCGTCCGCGAACAGGACCGCCGCGCCCTTGTCCACCGTGTCCTTGCGGGCCGCGTCGCTGCCCGGGCCCGCGCCCGCCGCGAAGACCGCCGCGTCGGCGCCCCGCAGTTTCTCCGCGACCTCCTCCACCGAGGCCGACTCCAGGTCCAGGAGCACCGGTTCGGCACCGGCCTCCCGCAGGTCGTCGCCCTGTTCGGGGTGACGGATGATCCCCGCGACCTCATCTCCGCGCGCGGTGAGCAGGCGCTCCAGCCGCAACGCGATCTGACCATGACCACCAGCGATGACAATGCGCATGCCTTCGACCGTACGCCCGGACGACCGCATCCGCCGCACGACTTCAGCCATGCCTCAGAGGCGCACACGGGAGCAGATACGGGCGGCTCGCGCGCCGGAGGCGTGCGCCGGCCGCCCCCGTCACGACACCTCGCCCCGCCCCTGTCGAGGCAACCCCAGTTCCGCTGCCGCCGCCGAGTTGCAGTACTCCCGTACCGCGCTCGTGCGTGCCACCACGCGCCCCCGGTGTACGACGATGCGGCTGTACGCCAGGGAGAGGGCGCCCGCGAGTCGGTCGCCGCGGACCGCGAGGAGTTCGGCGGGGAAGCCGGCCTCGACGCGGACCTCGGGCAGGCCGAGGGCGGCGCGGGCTGCGGAGCTGACGGTGTCGTAGGCGTCCTCGGGGCGCAGGCCGTAGCGGGAGGCCAGGAGGTAGGCCGCTTCCAGGGGGTCCCCGCGGCCCACCGGATTCGACAGGTCGCGCAGGGCGCCGCTGCCCGCGGCGACGCGTACGCCGGCCGAGCGCAGCAGCCGTACCGGAGCCGTGTCGCGGCGGTCGACGGCGGCGCAGCCGCCCTGGGGCAGGCACACCACGGTCACGCCGGCCGTGGCGAGCCCGTCGGCGATGCGCGGGGCCGCGTCGGCGGGCAGGCGGTCCAGGCCGCCGCACGGACCGAGGGTCACGCCCGTGCGCAGTCCGCCGGACATCGCGGCGAGGCGGGCGAGGCGCGCCGGGTCGGCGGCGTCGGTGTGCAGGTCGACCGGGCAGCCGTGCTCGGAGGCGACTTCGAGGACCGCCTCCACGTACCCCGTCGGGTCGGGGTCCAGGTCGGGACAGCCGCCCACCACGGAGGCGCCCATCTTCAGCGCGTCCCGGAGCATCGCGAGCCCGTCCGCGCCGGCCACACCGGTCAGCAGCCGCGGCATGGCGACCGCCGTCAGTTCCGTCAGGCCACGCAGCGAACGCCGCGCCTGCAGCACCGCGGCCAGCGCGCCGAGCCCCTGGACGTCACCCACGCGCACGTGCGCCCGTACTGCGGTCGCCCCGTGCCCGAGTTGCAGCAACGCGGCCTCGGTCGCCCGGCGTTGGACGTCCTCGGGGGCGGCGGAGGCGGGCCCGTCGCCGTCGGCCGACAGCGCGGTGTCGCCATGGGTGTGCGGTTCGGCCGGGGCCGGCAGCAGCAGATAGCCGGTGAGGTCCACGCGCGCGCCGCAGCCCCGAGCGGCGTCCGTCGCCAGGCTGCCGGCCGTACCGACCGCCTCGATACGTCCGCCGCCCAGCCGTACGTCCACCGTGCGGCCGTCGGTCAGCCGCGCCCCGCACAGCAGCAGGGAGGCCGAGTCGCCCTGTCCCGGCGAGCCCGAGGGACCCGAGGAACCGGAGGACGAAGAGGAGGAGGAGGACGAGTGGGGCGGCTGCGGCTGGCTGTCGGGCATCGCGCTCCAGGGGCTCGGGGCTGCGCGGACTCGGGCACTGCGGACCGGGTGCTCATGAGGGAGCCAAGATCACGCAGAGTGAGTCGAGCCTAGGGCGGTGATCCGCCCGTGTCGGGGAGGAGCGCAATAGTCGTACCGGTGTGGTCCGACGGTCCCGAGGGGCTCAGGAGGCCGCTGGGGGAGCGGCCGGATGGGCCTGTATGGGGGCCACGAAACGGATTTGGGTGAACGGCTGCCGAGCGTGTAATGTCTTCATCGCTCGCCCCAATAGCTCAGTCGGTAGAGCGTCTCCATGGTAAGGAGAAGGTCTACGGTTCGATTCCGTATTGGGGCTCTGGTGTGGGAAGTTCCCGTCAGCTGGCGGGAACCGATCGCATCACAGCGGTGTAGCTCAGTCGGTAGAGCAAGCGGCTCATAATCGCTGTGTCACCGGTTCAAGTCCGGTCACCGCTACTGACAGTAGCCGATTGCGGGGTCGGTCCTTCGATCGGCTACTCTTCTATGCGTTAATCGTCCCATCCGTTCGTCAAGGAGCACTCCTGTGGCTGCCACCGACGTCCGCCCGAAGATCACGCTGGCCTGCGTGGAGTGCAAGGAGCGGAACTACATCACCAAGAAGAACCGGCGTAACAACCCGGACCGACTGGAGATGAAGAAGCACTGCCCGCGTTGCAACGCGCACACCGCGCACCGCGAAACGCGATAAATCAGGCTCGTACACGAGGCCGCCCCCGCAGTTCGGGGGGCGGCCTCGTGTCGTTATCGGCCCCGGTTACCGACCGGTTCAGACAACAGGAGGTGCCGAGCCATGGCGCTCGACCAGTCCTTCGTGGGGCGGACCTATCCGCCCACCGACCCGTACGAGGTGGGCCGGGAGAAGATCCGTGAGTTCGCGGTCGCGGTGGGAGACGCCAACCCGGCGTACACGGACCCGGAGGCCGCCAAGGCGCTCGGTCACCCCGATGTGATCGCCCCGCCGACCTTCGTGTTCGCGATCACCTTCAAGGCCGCGGGACAGGTCATCGAGGACCCCCAGCTCGGCCTGGACTACAGCCGGGTCGTGCACGGCGACCAGAAGTTCGTCTACGTCCGCCCCGTGCGGGCCGGTGACCGGCTCACCGTCACCTCGACCATCGAGGCCATCAAGTCCATGGCCGGCAACGACATCCTGGACATCCGCGGCGAGGTCCACGACGAGGCGGGCGAGCACGTCGTGACCGCCCTCACCAAGCTGGTCTCCCGCGCGGCAGAGGAGGCGTGAGGATGACCGCGAAGATCGCCTACGACGACGTCGAGGTCGGCACCGAGCTGCCCGCCCAGACCTTCCCCGTGACCCGTGCCACGCTCGTTCAGTACGCGGGCGCGTCCGGGGACTTCAACCCGATCCACTGGAACGAGAAGTTCGCCAAGGAGGTCGGGCTGCCCGACGTGATCGCGCACGGCATGTTCACCATGGCCGAGGCGATCCGCGTGGTCACAGACTGGACCGGAGACCCGGGCGCGGTCGTCGAGTACGGCGTCCGCTTCACCAAGCCGGTCGTCGTCCCGAACGATGACCAGGGCGCGGTCATCGAGGTCAGCGGCAAGGTCGCCGCCAAGCTCGACGACAACACGGTCCGCGTGGACCTCACGGCGACCAGCGCCGGCCAGAAGGTGCTGGGCATGTCCCGGGCGGTCGTACGCCTCGGCTGAGATCTGACTGGGCCGAGGCACGCACGCGTGGCGAGCGGTAAGGGGCGCACTCCATTGGGGGCGCCTCTTACACATGCCTCAGCCTTCACCTCCGTCTCCACAGCCTCCACTTCCGTACCCACTTGACGTAGTTAGTGATTGAGCACTAACTTCGTCGTATGGTCAGGATGAGCGCAGAAGAGAGGCGCGAGAGCGTCATCCGTGCGGCGACCGCAGAGTTCGCACGGGGTGGGTACTACGGCACGTCGACCGAGGCGATCGCCAAGCGCGTCGGTGTCTCGCAGCCGTATCTCTTCCGGCTCTTCCCGGGCAAGAAGGCGATCTTCCTGGCGGCGGCCCAGCGGTGCGTGGAGGACACGATCCGCACGTTCGAGGAGGCCGCCGAGGGGCTGGAGGGCGAAGAGGCTCTGCAGGCCATGGGGGAGACGTACCGCAAGGTCATCGCGGAGCAGCCGGAGCGGTTGCTGATGCAGATGCAGATGTACATCACCGTGGCGGCCGCCGAGCAGGCCGGCGATCTCGAACTCGGCGAGGAGGTGCGGGCGGGGTGGTCGCGGCTGTGGGACACGCTGCGCGTGTCGTTCGGCGCCGATGTCGACGAGACGACGTCGTTCCTGGCGTACGGGATGCTCATCAACTGCCTGGTGGCCATGGGTTTTCCGGCCGATCACCGCGTCTGGGAGGGCTTTGGCCCGGAGGCGCGGCTCAGGAGCCATCCGGGCAGGCAGGTCACCCGGGACGAATAGTCCGGGCAAGCGCGGGAGAGGCGCCGCAACCGCCTTTTCATGCTCGCAAAAGTTAGTAATCAATAACTAATCAAGCGGTAGCAGACACACCACCGAAGCGACTGATCACTCTCTGGGGGAGCGATGTCAGAGCAGACAGCACGTCGCGGGGGAACCGTCTGGGCCCTCGTCATCACCAGCGTCGCCGGATTCATGGCGGCCCTCGACAACCTCGTGGTCACCACCGCCCTGCCCTCCATCCGCAAGGATCTCGGCGGCGCGCTGGGCGACCTCGAATGGACCGTGAGCGCCTATACGCTCACCTTCGCCGTGCTCCTGATGTTCGGTGCGGCGCTCGGCGACCGGTTCGGCCGCCGCCGGATGTTCCTGGTAGGCATCAGCGTCTTCACCGTCGCGTCCGCCGCAGCGGCCATGGCAACCGGCATCGACACCCTGATCGCGGCCCGCGCGGTCCAGGGCGTAGGCGCGGCGATCATGATGCCCCTGACTCTCACCCTCCTGACGGCGGCGGTACCGGCCGCCAAGCGCGGAATGGCGTTCGGAATCTGGGGCGCGGTCAACGGCCTCGCGGTCGCCTCAGGGCCCCTCATCGGCGGCAGCCTCACCGAGCACATCTCCTGGCACTGGATCTTCTGGCTGAACGTCCCGCTCGGCATCGCCCTGCTGCCCCTGGCCCGCCTGCGTCTCGCCGAGTCCTTCGGCACGGGTGCGCCGTTGGACGTACCGGGCACGCTGCTTGCCAGCGGCGGTCTGTTCGGGATCGTCTACGGGCTGGTCCGCGGGCCCTCCGACGGCTGGAGCAGCCCTCTGGTCCTGACCGGCCTGTTCGCCGGGGCCGCGCTGCTCGTCGGGTTCGTCCTCTACAGCATCCGGGCCAAGAACCCCATGCTCCCGATGCGGCTGTTCCGTTCGCGTGCCTTCGCCGGCATCAATGCGGCGAGCCTGCTGATGTTCCTCGGGATGTTCGGGTCGATCTTCCTGCTCAGCCAGTACATGCAGGGTGTTCTCGGCTACTCGCCCACCGAGGCGGGCCTGCGGATGCTGCCCTGGACTGGCATGCCGATGCTCGTGGCCCCCATCGCGGGCATCCTCTCCGACCGCATCGGCGGCCGACCCGTCGTCGCCACGGGCCTCTTTCTCCAGGCCATCGGCCTCGGCTGGATGGCGTCCGTGGTCACCCCTGATGTCTCGTACGGCGTCCAGTTGCCGGGTTTGATCGTCAGCGGCATCGGTATGGCGCTGTACTTCGCTCCGGCGGCCAACCTGGTCATGTCCAGCGTTCTGCCCAAGGAGCAGGGGATTGCGTCCGGGGCGAACAACGCGCTGCGTGAGGTGGGTGGCGCGCTGGGTATCGCCATTATGGCGTCGATCTTCGCGTCTCAGGGTGGGTACGAGTCCGGTCAGAGGTTCGTCGATGGCTTGCAGCCGGCGCTGGTGACGGGGGCGGGGGTTGTGGCACTCGCGGGAGTTGCTGCCCTGCTCATTCCGACGAGGCGCTCCGAGAAGGCTGGGGGGTCTTCACGGACAGAGGAGCAGGCTCCGGCTCTGGAGTCGATCCCCGGCTGACGACCCGACCCACACCGAAACGGCTCTGCCAGGACAGGCGGGGCCGTTTCGTCGTAGCCGCATGCCGGGGCTGAGGCCGGGTGAGTCGCGCAGCCCGGCGCTCACGGGGCGCCGCCTGCGCCCACCCGTGCCGCCCCAGCGGCACGACTGCCCGCAGCTTGGGCGGGGCGGGGCGGATGCGGAGGGGCGTGTTGGCGGTGGCTGTGCCTGTCCGCGACGCGGCTGCCTGCAGCTTGGCGGAGGCGAGGGGGGGGCGTGTTGACGGCGTACGCGCTCGTCCGTGGCACGTCTGCCCGCAGCTTGGGCGGGGGCGGATGGAGGGAGGAGGGGCGTGTTGGCGGTGGCTGCGCCCGCGTGGCACGTCTGCCCGCAGCTTGGGCGGGCGGGGGAAGAAGGCGTGTTGGCGGTGGCTGTGCCTGCCCGCGACGCGAATGCCTGCCGCTTGGCGGGGCGCGGGGAGCGTGCTGACGGCGTACGCGCCCGTCTGCCCGCAGGTTGGGGACGAGGGGGTGTCGGGTGCGGGGCGCGTCAGTCGTATGACTGGGCGGAGCCGTGGCGTGTGGGGATGTGTTGACTGTCTGCACTCGCCATCCGCGCGAAGGGGACGGGGCGGGGGGTGTCCGCCCGCAGTGGCCGGCGTCAATCGGGGGCACTTTGTCGGGGTACGGGACCGCCGGTCCGAGGACGGATGCCCCCCGACCCGGCCCCGACCCACAGCGCACGCGCAGGCGCTACGCGTACCCCCACCGCTCCCGCGCAGGCGCCGCAGGCATTCGTCTCCGGCCTCGACCCAGCCTGTCAGTCCCGTCTCGTACTCTTGGGCGCGTGCAGGTACTTCACGATGCTCCCCTCGGCCCGTTGACCACCTTTCGGCTCGGTGGGCCCGCTGATCGGCTGGTCACCGCTACGAGTGATGCCGAGGTGATCGGCGCTGTTCAGGAGGCCGATGACAGCGGGACGCCGTTGTTGGTGATCGGTGGAGGGTCGAATCTCGTCGTCGGGGACAAGGGGTTCGCCGGGACCGCTCTTGTCGTCGCCACCAAGGGGTTCACGCTCGACGGCACCCGGCTGGAGCTCGCCGCCGGTGAGGTGTGGAGCGACGCCGTCGCCCGTACTGTCGAGGCCGGGCTCGCCGGGATCGAGTGTCTGGCCGGGATTCCGGGTTCCGCGGGCGCGACGCCGATTCAGAACGTGGGGGCGTACGGACAAGAAGTGTCGTCCACGATCACCGAGGTCGTCGCCTACGACCGGCACGCGCGCGAGACGGTCACCCTCGCGACCGCCGACTGCGCCTTCTCCTACCGCCACAGCCGCTTCAAGGCCGACCCCGAGCGCTACGTCGTCCTGCGCGTCCGCTTCGACCTGGAGGACGCGGACGGCCTCTCCGCGCCGATCAAGTACGCCGAGACGGCCCGTGCGCTGGGCGTAGAGCCCGGCGACCGCGTCCCGCTCGCCGCCGCCCGCGAGACCGTCCTCAAGCTGCGCGCAGGCAAGGGCATGGTCCTGGACCCCGAGGACCACGACACCTGGTCGGCCGGTTCCTTCTTCACGAACCCGATCCTCACCGACACGGAGTTCGAAGCGTTCCACGCACGCGTGCGTGAGCACCTCGGAGACAGCGCCGAACCGCCCGCCTTCCCGGCAGGGGAGGGGCACACCAAGACCTCCGCCGCCTGGCTGATCGACAAGGCGGGCTTCACCAAGGGCTACGGCACCGGCCCCGCCCGCATCTCCACCAAGCACACCCTCGCCCTCACCAACCAAGGCGACGCCACCACCGAGGACCTGCTCACCCTCGCCCGCGAGGTAGTCGCCGGCGTCCGGGAGACCTTCGGCATCACGCTGGTCAACGAACCGGTGACGGTCGGCGTGACCCTTTAAGAGGTCGCCCCCGCCCCTTTTAATACGCCACCCCCACCCCCTGCTTCACCGCCCCCGGATCCCCGATCATCGCCAACATCGCGTGCGCCACATCCGCCCGCCCGATGAACCGCCCCTTCGCAGGGAAACCGCCGACCACCGTCCGGTACACCCCCGTGACCGGCTTGTTCTGCAGCCGCGGCGGCCGCACGACAGTCCAGTCCGTGGCGCTACGGGCCAACTCGGCTTCCATCGCGCCCAGATCGGCGTACACATCCTTCAGAAGGGCCGTGACGATCCGCCGTGCCGTGCGGTCCACGGGCCCCTCCGGCACGGGCGCCGGACCCACCGGACCCGCGCTCACCACGACGAGCCGCCGTACCCCCGTCGCGTCCATCGCGCCCAGCACCGTACGCGTGAGCCGGACCGCGACCCCCGCCTCCTTGCGGCTGCGCGCGCCCAGCCCGGACAGGACCGCGTCCCGGCCGGCCACGGCGGCCCGTACCTCTTCCGGGTCGGTCAGCTCCGAGCGGAACACCTCAAGCTGCTCACCGGTCACCGCCAGCCGCGCTGGATCCCGTACCACCGCGGTGACCCGGTGCCCCGAATCCAGGGCCTGTCGGACGATCTCCTGGCCGATGCCTCCCGTGGCACCGAAGACGGTGAGGTGCATGGCTCCTCCTGTGTTCGCGTGATGGTGCTCGCATGGTGGTGCTCACGTGGTGGGTGAGTATTCACTCACCCACGCCTCTCCCTAGAATGGGTAAGCACTCACTCACCCGTCAAGCCCGATTGGCCGTGCCATGGAGAAGAAGCCCGCCCGCGTCCGTCTCCTCGACGCCGCTCACGAACTGATGCTCACCGTCGGGCTGGCCCGTACCACCACCAAGGAGATCGCCAAGGCGGCGGACTGCTCCGAGGCCGCGCTCTACAAGTACTTCGACAGCAAGGAAGACCTGTTCATCCGCGTCCTCACGGAGCGGCTGCCGCAGCTGACGCCCCTGCTGAGCAGCCTGGCCGCCGAGCCCGGCCGGGGCACACTGACGGAGAACCTCACCGAGATCGCCCGCCAGGCCGCCCTCTTCTACGAGCAGAGCTTCCCGATCGCCGCCTCGCTGTACGCGGAGACCCAGCTCAAGCGCCGGCACGACGACGCGATGAGAGACATCGGTGCGGGTCCGCACCGGCCCATCGAGGGCCTCGACGCCTATCTGCGTGCCGAACAGGCCGCCGGTCGCGTCCGCCCCGACGCCGACACCTTCGCCGCCGCGTCGCTGCTCCTCGGCGCATGCGCCCAGCGCGCGTTCGCGTACGAGGCGACCGCGCAGGGCGTACGGCCCCCGGTCGACGAGTTCGCCGCACGGCTGGCCCGCACTCTCCTCGCAGGGATCGAGGACTGACCCCTACGCGCGCGTGCCGCCGCTACACGCCCTGCCCCAGCCAGTCGTCGACCCCCGCCAACAGCTTCGCCTTCACATCCACCGGCGCCGCCGAGGCCCGCAGCGACTGCCGAGCCAGCTCCGCCAACTCCTCGTCCGTGAAGGCGTGGTAGCGCCGGGCGATCTCGTACTGAGCGGCCAGCCGCGAGCCGAAGAGCAAGGGGTCGTCCGCCCCCAGAGCCATCGGGACCCCCGCCTCGTACAGCGTGCGCAGCGGCACGTCCTCGGGCTTCTCGTAGACCCCCAGGGCGACGTTCGAGGCCGGGCAGACCTCGCAGGTGATGCCGCGCTCCGCGAGGCGCTTGAGGAGCCGCGGGTCCTCCGCCGCGCGCACGCCGTGGCCGAGCCGGTCGGCGTGCAGGTCGTCGAGGCAGTCCCGCACCGACGACGGCCCCGTCAGCTCACCACCGTGCGGAGCGGACAGCAGCCCGCCCTCCCGCGCGATGTGGAAGGCCCGGTCGAAGTCCCGCGCCATGCCCCGGCGTTCGTCGTTCGAGAGGCCGAACCCGACCACACCCCGGTCGGCGTACCGCACCGCGAGCCGCGCCAGCGTGCGGGCGTCCAGCGGGTGCTTCATCCGGTTCGCGGCGACCAGCACCCGCATCCCCAGGCCCGTCTCGCGAGACGTCGTCTCGACCGCGTCCAGGATGATCTCCAGCGCCGGGATCAGCCCGCCCAGACGCGGTGCGTACGACGTCGGGTCGACCTGGATCTCCAGCCACCCCGAGCCGTCCTTGACGTCCTCCTCGGCGGCCTCGCGCACCAGCCGCCGGATGTCGTCCGGCTCCCGCAGACACGACCGCGCCGCGTCGTACAGGCGCTGGAAGCGGAACCAGCCCCGTTCGTCCGTCGCCCGCAGTCTCGGCGGTTCCCCGCTGGTCAGCGCCTCGGTCAGGGCGTCGGGCAGGCGGACGCCGTACTTGTCGGCCAGTTCCAGCACGGTCGCCGGCCGCATCGACCCGGTGAAGTGCAGATGCAGATGGGCCTTCGGCAGCTCAGAGACATCACGTACACGCTCCATTGGAGGATCCTGCCGCACGCCGGCGCCGTCCCGGTACCGGATTCCCCGTACGTGGTCTTGCTCGCACGCAGAAACGGGCCGCCTCCCCTCGGGGAGACGGCCCGTCACGCGCGCGTGGAGCGCGAAAACGTCAGTCCAGCGTCAGTCCTGCGCCTCGGCCAGCAGCTTCTGGATCCGGCTGACGCCCTCGACGAGATCCTCGTCACCCAGGGCGTACGACAGCCGCAGATACCCGGGGGTGCCGAAGGCCTCGCCCGGGACGACGGCGACCTCGACCTCTTCGAGGATGAGCGCGGCCAGCTCGACCGAGTCCTGCGGGCGCTTGCCGCGGATGTCCTTGCCGAGCAGCGCCTTGACCGACGGGTACACGTAGAAGGCGCCCTCGGGCTCCGGGCAGACCACGCCGTCGATCTCGTTCAGCATCCGCACGATCGTCTTGCGGCGGCGGTCGAAGGCCTCCTTCATCTTCTCCACGGCGGAGAGATCACCGGAGACGGCGGCCAGCGCGGCGACCTGGGCCACGTTGGAGACGTTCGACGTGGCGTGCGACTGCAGGTTCGTCGCGGCCTTGACGACGTCCTTCGGGCCGATGACCCACCCGACCCGCCAGCCGGTCATCGCGTACGTCTTGGCGACACCGTTGACCACGATCGTCTTGTCGGCCAGCTCCGGTACGACGACCGGGAGCGAGTGGAACTCCGCGTCGCCGTACACGAGGTGCTCGTAGATCTCGTCCGTCAGGACCCACAGGCCGTGCTCGGCGGCCCAGCGGCCGATCTCCTCGATCTGCGCGCGCGTGTAGACCGCGCCGGTCGGGTTCGAGGGGGAGACGAAGAGGAGGACCTTCGTGTTCTCGGTGCGCGCGGCCTCCAGCTGCTCCACGCTCACGCGGTAGCCGGTCGTCTCGTCCGCGACGACGTCCACCGGGACACCGCCGGCCAGCCGGATCGACTCCGGGTACGTCGTCCAGTACGGCGCCGGGACGATGACCTCGTCGCCCGGGTCGAGGATCGCGGCGAAGGCCTCGTAGATGGCCTGCTTGCCGCCGTTGGTCACCAGGATCTGGGACGCCTCGACCTCGTAGCCGGAGTCGCGCAGCGTCTTCGCGGCGATCGCGGCCTTCAGCTCGGGCAGACCGCCGGCCGGCGTGTAGCGGTGGTACTTCGGGTTCTTGCAGGCCTCGACGGCCGCCTCGACGATGTAGTCCGGGGTCGGGAAGTCGGGTTCGCCGGCGCCGAAGCCGATCACCGGACGCCCGGCGGCCTTGAGGGCCTTGGCCTTGGCGTCGACGGCGAGGGTGGCGGACTCGGAGATCGCGCCGACTCGGGCGGAGACCCGGCGCTCGGTGGGAGGGGTTGCAGGGCTCATGGGCCCCATCGTTTCAGACCGGAAACGCCACCGGCACGCGGGTTTCACAGACTGAACATGTAGCGGTCGACCACTGAACACCCGTCCGGAATCATGCGGTGGCCTGGTGATCTTCCGTCGGTTTTCCGACGATCTTCCTCCGCCAAGGCCCCTACGGGCGCTTTCTGTTCGACGGGGCGCCCCGGACCACGTACACTCTCACCTCGTTGGCCATCAACTGCCGCGCCGTGGAAGGTGCACTCCGAGCACCCGGTCGGATGCGGTACGTTGGGGGACGCACAAAGGGTCGTAGCTCAATTGGTAGAGCACCGGTCTCCAAAACCGGCGGTTGGGGGTTCAAGTCCCTCCGGCCCTGCTACACACACCTTCGCCAGGATGTGTGTGCATGTACGTACAGTAGTGCACAGCCGTGCGGCTCAGACCGGGCGCGGCACGGCCACGACCCGGGAACAGGTGAGGACGAATGGCGGACGCCGTGGGCTCCATCGACACGCCTGGTGCCCAGGACGAGGCGCAGGAGACGAAGAAGTCCCGAAAGGGCGGTAAGCGGGCCAAGAAGGGTCCGTTCAAGAGGCTTGGCCTCTTCTACCGTCAGGTCATCGCGGAGCTGCGCAAGGTCGTCTGGCCCACGCGGAATCAGCTGACGACGTACACGACAGTGGTCATTGTCTTCGTCGTCATCATGATCGGCCTGGTGACCGTGATTGACTATGGGCTCAGCCACGCCGCCAAGTACGTCTTCGGCTGAGTCTAGAGCGAAGGGCGCCGAGGTAACCGGCGCCCCTTTCGCATGTTCCACCCCTATGTATCCAGGAAGAAGCAGCCATCGTGTCTGACCCGAACCTGAACGACGCCGCCGTCGAGCCCGATGAGTCGGTCGATGACGAGCTCGACATCGTCGAGGGCTCGGACGAGCAGGACGAGTTCGAGGCTGCCGAGGCCGAGGCGGGCGAGCCCGCCGAGGAAGCCGCGCTGCACGTCGAGGACGAGGACGAGAGTGCCGAGGACGCGTCCGACGAGGACGCCGAGGACGAGCTCGTCGAAGCGGAGCCCGAGCCGGTGGACCCGGTCGAGGCCCTCCGCCAGGAGCTGCGCGCACTGCCCGGCGAGTGGTACGTCATCCACACCTACGCCGGTTACGAGAACCGCGTGAAGACCAACCTCGAACAGCGTGCCGTCTCGCTGAACGTCGAGGACTTCATCTTCCAGGCCGAGGTGCCGCAGGAAGAGGTCGCGCAGATCAAGAACGGCGAGCGCAAGACGATCAAGCAGAACAAGCTCCCGGGCTACGTCCTGGTCCGCATGGACCTGACGAACGAGTCCTGGGGCGTCGTCCGCAACACCCCCGGCGTCACCGGCTTCGTGGGCAACGCCTACGACCCGTACCCGCTGACCCTGGACGAGATCGTCAAGATGCTCGCGCCGGAGGCCGAGGAGAAGGCCGCCCGTGAGGCCGCCGAGGCCGAGGGCAAGCCGGTTCCGCAGCGCAAGGTCGAGGTCCAGGTGCTGGACTTCGAGGTCGGCGACTCGGTCACCGTCACCGACGGCCCGTTCGCGACGCTGCAGGCGACGATCAACGAGATCAACCCGGACTCGAAGAAGGTCAAGGGCCTGGTCGAGATCTTCGGCCGCGAGACGCCGGTCGAGCTCTCCTTCGACCAGATCCAGAAGAACTGACCGCAGGTCCGTTGACCGACGCAGACAGAGAGAGCGCCCTGAGCCAGGCGGCAGTCGCCCCACGGCTCGGGCGCTCTCGTCGTTTTCTGCTCGCCGGGGTGTTCCTGCTGATCGGGGCGGTCATCGCGGCCTGCGCCGCCTATGTGGGCGTGACCCAGTGGGCGCAGGTCTCCTCGCTGCAGAAGGACGGGGTCCGCGCGGTCGGCGTCTTCCACAACGAGGGCGCGGCCAACTGCTGGCGGCACCGCTGCTGGGCCGAGTTCGAGCTCGACGGGAAGAAGGTGGAGGCCGATCTGCCGGCCCTCACCGCCGCCAAGAAGAACAAGGTCTCCCGCGAGGGCGAACCGATCACCATCCGGTACCGGCCCTCGGACCCGACGGTGGCGGCCGAGGAGGGCGGGCTCGGTCAGGTGGGCGCCATCACCGCGTTCATCGGGTTCTTCAGCGCCCTCTTCCTGATCGCGGGCCTGGTCCAGCTGGTGGTCGCGAGCCGGGACCGTGCCCCCGCGCAGCCTTCCTGACCTCGACGATTTCATGCCGGGGGAGGTCATCGGCTACCGTGGTGCGGTATGCCATCTGCCGGATGATTCATCCAATTGATGCAGCTGGTAACCAACTCTCAGTAAGGACCCGGAGAGAGCATGCCTCCCAAGAAGAAGAAGGTCACGGGGCTCATCAAGCTCCAGATCCAGGCCGGCGCGGCCAACCCGGCTCCGCCGGTCGGCCCCGCGCTGGGTCAGCACGGCGTGAACATCATGGAGTTCTGCAAGGCGTACAACGCCGCGACCGAGTCGCAGCGTGGCTGGGTGATCCCGGTGGAGATCACGGTCTACGAGGACCGTTCCTTCACCTTCATCACCAAGACGCCGCCGGCCGCCAAGATGATCCTCAAGGCCGCGGGTGTGGAGAAGGGCTCCGGCGAGCCGCACAAGACCAAGGTCGCCAAGATCACTCAGGCGCAGGTCCGCGAGATCGCCACCACGAAGATGCCCGACCTCAACGCCAACGACCTGGACGCCGCGTCGAAGATCATCGCCGGCACCGCCCGTTCCATGGGCATCACGGTCGAGGGCTGAGCCCCAACCCCCCGTTCAACAGCAGAAGTGGCAGGGCCTGCTCGGTCCGGACCACGACTCCTAAGACTCACCAGGAGAAGAAGTGAGCAAGCGCAGCAAGTCTCTCCGCGCTGCGGACGAGAAGATCGACCGGGACAAGCTCTACGCCCCGCTCGAGGCCGTCCGTCTCGCCAAGGAGACCTCCACCTCCAAGTTCGACGGCACCGTCGAGGTCGCCTTCCGCCTGGGTGTCGACCCGCGCAAGGCCGACCAGATGGTCCGTGGCACCGTGAACCTTCCGCACGGCACCGGTAAGACCGCCCGGGTCCTGGTCTTCGCGACCGGTGACCGTGCCGAGGCCGCGACCGCCGCGGGCGCCGACATCGTCGGCTCCGACGAACTCATCGACGAGGTGGCGAAGGGGCGGCTGGACTTCGACGCCGTCGTCGCCACCCCGGACCTCATGGGCAAGGTCGGCCGCCTCGGCCGCGTGCTCGGCCCCCGTGGCCTCATGCCGAACCCCAAGACCGGCACGGTCACTCCGGACGTCGTGAAGGCTGTCAACGACATCAAGGGCGGCAAGATCGAGTTCCGCGTCGACAAGCACTCGAACCTGCACTTCATCATCGGCAAGGCGTCCTTCGACGACACCAAGCTGGTGGAGAACTACGGCGCCGCGCTGGAGGAGATCCTCCGTCTGAAGCCGTCCGCCGCCAAGGGTCGCTACATCAAGAAGGCCGCGATCAGCACCACGATCGGCCCCGGCGTTCCGGTCGACCCGAACCGCACCCGCAACCTCCTCGTCGAGGAGGACCCGGCCGCCGTCTGAGCCGAGCGCTCACCCCGGTAGCCGCGTCAGGGACGCGACAAAAGCACGACGGGCTCCGCAACCTTCACGGGTGCGGGGCCCGTCCTTTGTGTGTGCGGATATTTCCGTACGGCTTGTCAGTGCCCTGCGTTACCGTCGGGACACAGCAAACGCTTAGGGGTGGGACGAATGAAGAGCACGACCGTGCGCCGCGTGGCGCTGGCGATCGCGGTGGGGACCGCTCTGTCCGGGGTGGCCGCCTGCGGTTCCTCGGACTCCGGCGGCGGGACCGCCAAGGACGACGACGCGGCCGGCAAGGGCAGCGCCCGGTTCAGCCCGATAGCCGCCCTGCGCACCGCGGAGAAGTCCACCGACGGCGCCGACTCCGCGAAGGTCGAGTCGACGACGACCATGGGTTCCGTGATGTCGATGACCGCCGACGGCGCCCTCGGCTGGGCCGACGGTCTCACCGGCAACCTCGTCATCACCTACACCGGCGGCACGATGGCCGACACCATGCGCCAGCTCGGCACCACGTCGATGCAGGCCCGCTATCTGCCCGACGCCTACTACGCGAAGATGGGCGAGCAGTTCGCCCAGCAGGCCGGCGGCAAGCACTGGATCCGGTACGGCTACGACGACCTCGCGGACCTCGGGGGCAGCTCCGGCGCCTACCTCAAGGACCAGATGCAGAACACGACCCCGAACCAGTCGGTGAAGCTCCTGCTGGCCTCCGGGGACGTCAAGAAGGTCGGCACCGAGAAGGTGCGCGGGGTGGAGACCACGCACTACTCGGGCACGGTGGACGTGGCCGACCTGGCCCGCAAGAACTCCAGTCTCACCGCGAGCCAGCTGGCGGGCCTGAAGAAGCAGCTCACCCAGGCCGGTGTCAGCACCGAGACCGTGGACATCTGGGTCGACGGCAAGGACCTGCTGGTCAAGAAGGTCGAGAAGGGCCAGATGACGGCCGGCGAGTACACGCAGACCGCGTACTACAGCGACTACGGCACGAAGGTGTCGGTCAGCGAGCCTGCGGCGAGCGACACCGAGGACTTCAAGGACCTGCTGAAGAAGCAGGGCATGACACCGGGCAGCGGCGACACCGCCAGCGGCTCGGGCACCAGCTCTTGAGATCGGTAACCGGAGCGGTCGGAGCGGTCGGATTCGCGGGGCTCGCCGTGCTGCTGTGCGCGGGCTGCGCGGGCGTGACCGGTGGTGCGGGCGGGTCCTCGGACTCGTCCGCCGCCGCGGCTCTCGCGCGGGCGGCCAGGGCCACCGAGAGCGTTCCGTCCGTGCACTACCGGATCAGCGGGCGGGTACCGAAGCAGGGAAAGGTCGAGACCGAGGCGTCCGTCGCGTCGAAGCCGATGCGCGCCCGCATGGTCACCACCAGCCGGTCCGACGGCAACAGCACCGAGGCCGAACTGCGCCTGGTCGGCGGGGTGTTGTACCAGAAGGCGACCGACAACGGCGTGGCCCAGCAGGCGCACGGCAGGCACTGGGCCGACTTCGGCCCGGACGCGAAGTTCACCGCGAGCGGCGGACTGAAGATGGACGTCGGTGGCCTGCGCGACCAGGTCGGGCAGAACCCCGCCCGGGACGCCGCGTTCCTGGCGGCCGCCGACGACGTACGGCGGACCGGTACCGAGACCGTCGCGGGCACCCGCACCGCGCACTACACCGGGACGGCGACCCTCGACCACCTTCGTGACTCCGTGACCGGGAAGGCGAAGGCGGACCTGGCGCAGTACAAGCAGTTGGGCGTCGACGAGCTCACCCTCGATGTGTGGGTGGACGGCGACGACCACGTCAGGCGGCTGCGCACGCAGGGGTTCGGCCGGCACGGGGAGCTCGATGTCACCGTCACCCTGCTCGACTTCGGCAAGCCGGTGACGGTGCGGGCACCGGCCGCCGACGACACGGTGGACCTGCGGCGGCCCGCCGGGGAATCGCGGAGCTGAGCACCGTAGGAGCGGATTTGCTTGACAGGGATGCGGTCCCGTACTCTCCAGGAGAAGCCAAAGACCGCTGGTCGTTGCCGTGCTCTCGCAAGAGGGTTCGGTGGCCGAAGGATCCGCTGAACTGCGGACGACCCGCGCAGGTGACACTGTGGAAGTACTCCCGGAGCTCGCTGTTCAACAGCGGGTGAAACCGGTCGAGTTCACGCCCCGTGCGCCTGCGCCGGGGCGTTTCGTATTCCTCAGCCCCTTCTGAGCGGTCCAACACCCGGAAGGAGGCCGACGCTCTATGGCAAGGCCCGACAAGGCTGCCGCGGTAGCCGAGCTGACGGAGCAGTTCCGCAGCTCGAACGCCGCCGTGCTGACCGAGTACCGGGGTCTCACCGTGGCGCAGCTCAAGACGCTGCGTCGTTCGCTCGGTGAGAACGCCCAGTACGCCGTGGTGAAGAACACGCTGACCAAGATTGCGGCCAACGAGGCCGGGATCTCCACGCTCGACGACCTGTTCAACGGTCCGACGGCGGTCGCCTTCGTCACCGGTGACCCGGTGACGTCGGCGAAGGGTCTTCGTGACTTCGCCAAGGACAACCCGAACCTCGTCATCAAGGGCGGTGTCCTTGACGGCAAGGCGCTGTCCGCCGACGAGATCAAGAAGCTCGCGGACCTCGAGTCCCGCGAGGTTCTGCTCTCCAAGCTGGCGGGTGCCTTCAAGGGCAAGCAGTCTCAGGCTGCGCAGCTCTTCCAGGCGCTTCCGTCGAAGCTCGTCCGCACCGTGGACGCCCTTCGTGCCAAGCAAGAAGAGCAGGGCGGTGCCGAGTAACTCGGCTCGCGAAATGACCGCCGCCTGAGGCTTCGCGCCCCGAGGCAACGGTCGTAGCGGGCCGAACGTACGCCCGCCAGACATGTACACACCCGGCACCAGCCGAATTAGTGAAGGGAAGCCATCGTGGCTCTCACCCAGGACGAACTGCTCGCCGAGTTCGAGACGATGACCCTCATCCAGCTTTCCGAGTTCGTGAAGGCGTTCGAGGAGAAGTTCGACGTCACCGCCGCCGCCGCGGTCGCCGTCGCCGGTCCCGCCGCTGCCGGTGCGCCGGTCGAGGCCGAGGCCGAGCAGGACGAGTTCGACGTCATCCTCACCGGCGCCGGCGAGAAGAAGATCCAGGTCATCAAGGTCGTGCGTGAGCTGACCTCGCTGGGCCTGAAGGAGGCCAAGGACCTCGTGGACGGCGCCCCGAAGCCCGTCGTCGAGAAGGTCGCCAAGGAGGCCGCCGAGAAGGCTGCCGAGTCCCTCAAGGCCGCCGGCGCCTCCGTCGAGGTCAAGTAACACCTCCGGGGTCCCCAGGACCCCTGCGCGCGGACGCGGCCCGATCGGGCTGTAACGCGAGAGCACCGAAGAGCGATCATCCATCCGGGTGGTCGCTCTTCGGCGTTCCGGGGAGGCGGGCCACGGTTGCCTTGCACCCGCAGTGGCGGCGGGTATGGTGATCTTCGTCGTGTCTCCCGCGCACCGGGTTTGCGCAGAGGGGCCTTGACGAACCGCACGGAGCGCGCAATTCTCAGGACGCGTCGCCAGAACGGTCCGAATCCGAGGCATGGATCGGCGACGAAGAGGGCAGTATCAACGTGCGTTGAAGGCAGGCATGGCGCAGGCGTTGAGGACAACGAGGGTCTCAGAAAATGGGGACTGGACATCAGTGTGCCGAGTGGCTACACTGACCCTTTGCGCTGCCTGTTAGCTGTCCCCTGCCCGTCACCAGGGGTCTGCCCTCACCTGAGCACCGATGACCGAACCTCCTTTGAACTGGGGTTTCTGTCTCCGTGGCCGGGGAGGGACCGGGGAGCGCGTAGTGAGTCCGAGCCCTCGGAAGGACCCCCTCTTGGCCGCCTCGCGCACTGCCTCGACCGCGAATACGAACAACGCTGCCAGCACCGCCCCGCTGCGCATCTCTTTTGCAAAGATCAAGGAGCCCCTCGAGGTTCCGAACCTTCTTGCGCTGCAGACCGAGAGCTTCGACTGGCTGCTCGGCAACGACGCGTGGAAGGCTCGAGTCGAGGCGGCTCTGGATTCCGGTCAGGACGTCCCCACCAAGTCCGGTCTGGAGGAGATCTTCGAGGAGATCTCCCCGATCGAGGACTTCTCCGGGTCGATGTCGCTGACCTTCCGTGACCACCGTTTCGAGCCGCCGAAGAACAGCATCGACGAGTGCAAGGAGCGCGACTTCACGTACGCGGCCCCGCTCTTCGTCACCGCCGAGTTCACGAACAACGAGACCGGCGAGATCAAGTCCCAGACCGTCTTCATGGGCGACTTCCCGCTCATGACGAACAAGGGCACCTTCGTCATCAACGGCACCGAGCGTGTCGTGGTGTCGCAGCTGGTCCGCTCGCCGGGTGTCTACTTCGACTCCTCCATCGACAAGACGTCCGACAAGGACATCTTCTCCGCCAAGATCATCCCGTCCCGGGGTGCCTGGCTGGAGATGGAGATCGACAAGCGCGACATGGTCGGTGTCCGCATCGACCGCAAGCGCAAGCAGTCCGTCACCGTTCTCCTGAAGGCTCTCGGCTGGACCACCGAGCAGATCCTGGAGGAGTTCGGCGAGTACGAGTCGATGCGCGCCACCCTGGAGAAGGACCACACCCAGGGGCAGGACGACGCGCTGCTCGACATCTACCGCAAGCTGCGTCCGGGCGAGCCCCCGACCCGTGAGGCCGCGCAGACGCTGCTCGAGAACCTCTACTTCAACCCCAAGCGCTACGACCTGGCCAAGGTCGGCCGCTACAAGGTCAACAAGAAGCTGGGTGCGGACGCTCCGCTGGACGCGGGCATCCTGACCGTCGAGGACATCATCTCGACGATCAAGTACCTGGTGAAGCTGCACGCCGGTGAGACCGAGACGGTCGGTGACAGCGGCGGCTCCATCGTCGTCGAGACCGACGACATCGACCACTTCGGCAACCGTCGTCTGCGCAGCGTCGGCGAGCTCATCCAGAACCAGGTCCGCACGGGTCTGGCTCGTATGGAGCGCGTCGTGCGTGAGCGCATGACGACCCAGGACGTCGAGGCGATCACGCCGCAGACCCTGATCAACATCCGGCCGGTCGTCGCCTCCATCAAGGAGTTCTTCGGCACCAGCCAGCTGTCGCAGTTCATGGACCAGAACAACCCGCTGTCGGGTCTCACCCACAAGCGCCGTCTGTCGGCTCTTGGCCCGGGTGGTCTCTCCCGTGAGCGGGCCGGCTTCGAGGTCCGTGACGTGCACCCCTCGCACTACGGCCGCATGTGCCCGATCGAGACCCCTGAAGGCCCGAACATCGGTCTGATCGGTTCGCTCGCCTCCTACGGCCGCGTCAACGCGTTCGGTTTCGTGGAGACGCCGTACCGCAAGGTCGTCGACGGTCAGGTCACCGACGAGGTGGACTACCTGACGGCCGACGAAGAGGACCGATTCGTCATCGCGCAGGCCAACGCCACGCTCAACGACGACATGCAGTTCACCGAGGCCCGGGTCCTCGTCCGCCGCCGTGGCGGCGAGGTCGACTACGTCGCCGGTGACGACGTGGACTACATGGACGTCTCGCCGCGCCAGATGGTGTCGGTCGCGACCGCCATGATCCCGTTCCTGGAGCACGACGACGCCAACCGTGCCCTGATGGGCGCGAACATGATGCGTCAGGCCGTTCCGCTCATCAAGAGCGAGGCCCCGCTCGTCGGCACCGGCATGGAGTACCGCTCCGCCGTCGACGCCGGTGACGTGGTCAAGGCCGAGAAGGCGGGTGTCGTCCAGGAGGTCTCCGCGGACTACATCACCACCGCCAACGACGACGGCACGTACATCACGTACCGCCTGGCCAAGTTCGCCCGCTCCAACCAGGGCACCTCGGTCAACCAGAAGGTCATCGTCAACGAGGGCGACCGGATCATCGAGGGCCAGGTCCTGGCCGACGGTCCGGCCACCGAGAACGGCGAGATGGCGCTGGGCAAGAACCTGCTCGTGGCGTTCATGCCGTGGGAGGGTCACAACTACGAGGACGCGATCATCCTGTCGCAGCGCCTCGTGCAGGACGACGTCCTCTCCTCGATCCACATCGAGGAGCACGAGGTCGACGCCCGTGACACCAAGCTCGGCCCCGAGGAGATCACCCGGGACATCCCGAACGTCTCCGAGGAGGTCCTCGCCGACCTCGACGAGCGCGGCATCATCCGGATCGGTGCCGAGGTCGTCGCCGGTGACATCCTCGTCGGCAAGGTCACGCCCAAGGGCGAGACCGAGCTGACCCCCGAGGAGCGCCTGCTCCGCGCGATCTTCGGTGAGAAGGCGCGCGAAGTGCGCGACACCTCGCTGAAGGTGCCGCACGGCGAGATCGGCAAGGTCATCGGCGTCCGCGTCTTCGACCGCGAGGAGGGCGACGAACTGCCGCCCGGCGTCAACCAGTTGGTCCGGGTGTATGTTGCGCAGAAGCGCAAGATCACCGACGGCGACAAGCTGGCCGGCCGGCACGGCAACAAGGGCGTCATCTCGAAGATCCTGCCGATCGAGGACATGCCGTTCCTGGAGGACGGCACCCCGGTCGACATCATCCTCAACCCGCTGGGTGTCCCGTCCCGAATGAACCCGGGACAGGTCCTGGAGATCCACCTCGGCTGGCTCGCCAGCCGCGGCTGGGACGTCTCCGGCCTCGCGGACGACTGGGCGCAGCGCCTCCAGGTCATCGGCGCCGACCAGGTCGCGCCGGGTACCAACGTCGCGACCCCGGTCTTCGACGGTGCCCGCGAGGACGAGATCTCGGGTCTCTTCGAGGCCACGATCCCCAACCGCGACGGCGACCGGCTGGTCCAGCCCTCCGGCAAGGCCAACCTGTTCGACGGCCGCTCCGGCGAGCCGTTCCCGAAGCCGATCTCCATCGGCTACATGTACATCCTCAAGCTGCACCACCTGGTCGACGACAAGCTGCACGCCCGCTCGACCGGTCCGTACTCGATGAAGACCTGCGCCACCCTCTACCTGCCCACCCTGAACGCGCACATCATCGACAACGGCGTCG
>NZ_JBSFLV010000042.1:0-75752 GCF_053599215.1 Streptomyces sp. NPDC001002
CAGACCATGTACTGCGGGCTGATCACCCGGCTGGTGACCGTGAACATCAGCACCGCGACGAAGGCCGCGTCCGCCACCGTGGCCGACTCGAACCGAGTCACCCCGACTGGACCAAGTTCAACGGCGCATGGGACATCATGGAGAAGTACATGATCCCCACCCACGCCGACCAGCCCACCAACTCCTTCTACAACGCCTCCAAGCCGGCCACCTACGCGCCCGAGGAGGACACGCCGAACCAGTACCCGACCGCGCTCGACTCGTCCGTGCCCGTCGGCTCGGACCCGCTGGCCGGTGAACTGAAGTCGGCGTACAACACCGACGACGTCTACGGCATGCACTGGATCCAGGACGTCGACAACACCTACGGGTTCGGCAACACCCCGGGCGGCAAGTGCGAGGCCGGCCCGGCCGAGACCGGACCGTCCTACCTCAACACCTTCCAGCGCGGCCCGCAGGAATCGGTGTGGGAGACCGTGCCGCAGCCGACCTGCGACGCCTTCAAGTACGGCGGAACCAACGGGTACTTGGACCTCTTCACCGGGGACAAGTCGTACGCCAAGCAGTGGAAGTACACCACCGCCCCGGACGCCGACGCGCGCGCCGTGCAGGCCGCGTACTGGGCCGACACCTGGGCGAAGCAGCAGGGCAAGGGCAGCGCTGTCTCCGCGACCGTGGGCAAGGCGGCGAAGATGGGCGACTATCTGCGCTACGCCATGTACGACAAGTACTTCAAGAAAATCGGCAACTGCGTCGGCCCGTCCACCTGCGCGGCCGGCACCGGCAAGGACTCCTCGCACTACCTGCTCTCCTGGTACTACGCCTGGGGCGGCTCCGCCGACACCAGTGGAGGCTGGGCCTGGCGCATCGGCTCCAGCTACGCGCACAGCGGCTACCAGAACCCGCTCGCCGCATACGCGTTGAGCGCCGACGCCGACCTGAAGCCCAAGTCGACGACCGGCGCGGCCGACTGGGGGAAGTCACTCCAGCGGCAACTGGAGTTCTACCGCTGGCTCCAGTCGGACGAGGGCGCCATCGCCGGCGGCTCGACCAACAGCTGGGCGGGCCGCTACGCGACCCCGCCGGCCGGGAAGTCGACCTTCTACGGCATGCACTACGACCAGCAGCCCGTGTACCACGACCCGCCGTCCAACCAGTGGTTCGGCTTCCAGGCGTGGTCCATGGAGCGGGTCGCCGAGTACTACCAGCAGACCGGGGACCCACAGGCCAAGGCGGTCCTCGACAAGTGGGTCAAGTGGGCCCTGTCCAAGACGACCATCAACCCGGACGGCACCTACCAGATTCCCTCCACCCTCCAGTGGTCGGGCCAGCCCGACACCTGGAACGCGTCAACTCCCGGCGCCAACAGTGGACTTCACGTCACCGTCGCCGACTACACCAACGACGTCGGGGTGGCGGCCGCGTACGCCAAGACCCTGACGTACTACGGCGCCAAGTCCGGTGACGCGAAGGCGAAGTCGACGGCGAAGGCGCTGCTGGACGGGATGTGGGACAACTACCAGGACAGTCTCGGTATCGCTGTTCCGGAGACCCGCGCCGACTACAGCCGGTTCAACGACCCGGTCTACGTGCCGAGCGGCTGGACCGGCAAGATGCCGAACGGCGAAGCGATCAACTCGTCCTCGACGTTCGCCTCGATCCGGGCCTTCTACAAGAACGACCCGGCCTGGTCGAAGGTCGAGGCCTATCTGAAGGGCGGCGCCGCGCCCGTCTTCACCTACCACCGGTTCTGGGCCCAGGCGGACATCGCCCTGGCCATGGGCTCGTACGCGGAGTTGCTTGAGTAACCCCCCGCCGGCGCTCCGCGTACGGACCCCGTCACCTGACGACGGGGTCACCGGCCGGGCGTCCCCCACCCGCGTAGGGGGCCGCCCGGCCATCCCAAGACAAGTCGGGCCACTCACAAATCGGGAGCGCTCCCAATCCTTGAAGGGAGGCAAACTCCGCCCGCAACTATGCCAGTGGTGAATTCGTGTGCTCATCCCCCTCCGGCCGGTAAGATCGGTGATCTCTTGGGGGAGGTGGTCATGGGCAGGCGACGCCCGGGGACACCGACGCTGGAAGAGGTCGCTGCCCACGCGCGGGTGGGGCGGGGCACGGTCTCCCGCGTCATCAACAACGCGGCGGGCGTGAAGGATTCGACGCGCCGGGCCGTACAGCAGGCCATCGAGGAACTGGGTTACGTGCCCAATCTCGCTGCCCGTTCCCTGGCGGGCCGACGGGCCGACGCCATCGCCCTGGTCATGACGGAACCGGACTGGCGGCAGTTCGCGGAGCCCTTCTTCTCCGAGATCGTCAACTCGCTCGGGAACGCGCTGACCGACACCGGGATGCAGCTCCTGCTGACCCTGGTCCGCTCGGACACCGAGCGGCAGCGCTTCCTCGAGTACGCGCGCGGCGGCCGGGTCGACGGCGTCCTGCTGATGTCCGTGCACGCCGGCGACCCCCTGCCGGACATGCTCGCCGACGCCCGGCTCCCGACCGTGCTGCTCGGGCGCCGCTCCGGAGAGGAGTACGTCAGCTATGTCGACGCGGACAACATCGGCGGTGCCCGCAGTGCCGTCTCCCACCTTGTCCAACGGGGCCGCAGAGTCATCGCCACCATCACGGGGCCGCTCGACCTGTACGCCGCCCAATGCCGGCTGCGCGGCTACGAACAGGCCCTCAAACTCGCGGGCTTGAAGGGCGAGCCGTCCCTTGCCGCCGAGAGCGACTTCACGGCGGACAGCGGGCGCCGCGCCATGGCTCAGCTCCTGGAGCGCCATCCGGACATCGACGGTGTCCTCGCCGCGTCGGACACCACGGCCGCGGGCGCTCTGGAGGCCCTGCGCGCGGCCGGACGCCGGGTACCCGAGGACGTCGCCGTCATCGGCTTCGACGACTTTCCGCTGGCCCAGCAGACCGAACCGCGTCTGACGACGGTACGTCAGCCGATCGAGGAGATCGGGCGGGCCATGATCCGACTGCTCCTGGAGGAGATGGAGGAGGGCGCCGTGGCCTGGCGTCACGTCATCCTCCGTACGGAGCTTGTGGTCCGCGACTCGACCTGACCTCCCTCGCCACATCCGCCGGGGAAAGCACCACGGTTCGGCGAACGGTGTCTCGTCTCCGCGTCCGACCTGCGGCTCCCGGAATCGGTTCAACGGGTTCGCGCTCACAGTCTTGTCATGGACCTGGACCATCCCTACAGTCCTGCCGAGCCAAGGTTTGGGAGCGCTCCCATTCATCTGGTTACGGGAGTACTGCCCCCACTACCCCCCATCCCTCTGAAGAGGATCCGCATGCGTCCTTCAACGCACCATGCCCGCAGCGCGCGTGGCCTGCTCGGCGCGCTGCTCACCTCGCTCGTCTCGCTCGCCGCGCTTCTGACCACGGCGTCGGTGGCACAGGCCGACACCACGATCTGCCAGCCCTTCGGCACGACGACCATCCAGGGTCGCTACGTGGTCCAGAACAACCGCTGGGGCACCAGTGCCGCCCAGTGCATCAACGTGACGGACTCGGGGTTCAGGATCACCCAGGCCGACGGATCCGTCCCCACGAACGGCGCTCCGAAGTCGTATCCGTCGGTCTACAACGGCTGCCACTACACCAACTGTTCGCCGGGTACCAACCTCCCCGCCCAGCTCAGCACCATCTCCACCGCACCTTCGAGCATCTCCTACAGCTACGTGAACGACGCGGTGTACGACGCCGCGTACGACATCTGGCTCGACCCGACGCCACGCACCGACGGCGTCAACAGGACCGAGATCATGATCTGGTTCAACAGGGTCGGATCCATCCAGCCGATCGGCTCCCCCGTCGGCAACGCCAACGTGGGCGGGCGCGACTGGCAGGTGTGGTCGGGCAGCAACGGTTCGAACGACGTGCTGTCGTTCGTTGCACCGTCGGCGCTCTCCAGCTGGTCCTTCGACGTCATGGACTTCGCCCGGCAGGCCGTCTCGCGCGGACTGGCCCAGAACAACTGGTACCTGACGAGTGTTCAGGCCGGGTTCGAGCCCTGGCAGAACGGCACCGGTCTCGCCGTGAACTCGTTCTCCTCCGCCGTGAACACCGGCTCGTCCGGTGGCAACCCGGGCAACCCCGGCGGCTCCACGGCTTGCAAGGTGGCGTACGCGACGAACGTCTGGCAGGGCGGCTTCACCGCCGACGTGACCATCACCAACACCGGCTCCTCCCCCGTCAGCGGCTGGCAGCTCGCGTTCGCCCTCCCCTCCGGGCAGCGGATCACCAATGCCTGGAACGCGAACCTGTCCTCGTCCTCGGGAGCCGTCACGGCGAGCAACGTGAGCCACAACGGCCAGATCGCGGCCGGCGGTCAGGTGTCCTTCGGGTTCCAGGGCACGGCCGACGGAGCCTTTACCAAGCCCTCCGGCTTCAGCCTGAACGGGTCGGCCTGCGCCGCCGTCTGACACACGTTCAGCCGCCAGGGCCCGCCTGTCCGCCACACGGACCGGCGGGCCCTGGAGGCCGTAGGGGAACGGCACACCGACTCAGATCGGACACCCCCATGAGAGAGGGGTGGTTGTACGCACCACTCGGAGGTTAGGGTTTTGGTAAGCGACCGCTTAGCCCTTCGGGAGCAGCGCGGTCGGCGGCGCCGGGAGAGGCAGGGAGTCTGATGGCGGTCATCGACGCATGGATGCAGCACCCCACGCTCCGTCACTCCAACCACGAGATGTTCGAGTCGTTGCGCCGGTGGACGGGAGGAGATCTGCTGGAGGAGCCGTTGCCGGTGAAGGCCACGGTGGCCGCGATGGCCGCGGCGGACGTCGAGATCGGCCTGTCGGCGGCCTGGTACGGACCTCAGGGGACGCTGATCAGCAACGACGAGGTGGCCGAGTTCGTCGCCCAGTCCCAAGGGCGGCTGCGCGGGGTGGCCGGCGCGGACCTCACCCGCCCGGTTCAAGCGGTGCGGGAACTGCGCCGGGCCGTGGAGGAACTCGGCTTCGTGGCCCTGCGGATCGTGCCCTGGCTGTGGCAACTTCCACCCACCGACCGGCTGTACTACCCGCTGTACACCGCCTGCGTCGACCTCGGCATCCCCTTCTGCACGCAGGTCGGGCACACCGGCCCGCTGCGGCCGTCCGAAACCGGCCGCCCCATCCCCTACGTAGACCAAGTCGCGCTGGACTTCCCCGAGTTGACCATCGTCTGCGGGCACATCGGGTATCCGTGGACCACGGAGATGATCGCGGTGGCCGACAAGCATGCCAACGTGTACATCGACACCAGCGCCTACACCACACGCCGTTACCCGCGCGAGCTGGTCGACTACCTGCGCGGCCGGGGGCGCAGGAAGGTGCTGTTCGGCACCAACTACCCCATGATCACCCCGGAGCGGGCGCTGGAGCACCTTGGTGAACTGGGCCTGGACGAGGAGGCCACCGAGCTGTTCCTGTCCGGCAACGCTCGACGGGTCTTCAACCTCTGAGCTCACCGAGTTCTGATTCGCCGGCGTCGCCGCCGGCCAGCCGCTTCTCGGGAAGTACGACGGCAAGCACGGCACCGACGAGGAACAGCGGGACCAGGTAGGCGAAGACCGGTGTCAGGGCGTGTTGGTAGGCCGCAACTACGGCGTCCTGGACCCGAGTTGGCAGTGCATGGACGAGGGCGGGAGTCAGGGACTCCGTGTCGCCGACTGTCGTACGGCCGGTCGAGGACAGCCGGGTGCCGAGTTGGTCGGTCAGCCGGCTGGTGAAGACCGCGCCGACCGCGGCGGTCCCGACCGTCGCGCCGATCTCGCGGAAGAAGTTGTTGGCGGAGGTCGCGGTGCCCACGTCGTCGGCGGGGAAGGCGTTCTGGACGGCCAGGACGAGGGTCTGGGACATGAGGCCGATGCCCACACCCATCAGGAAGAGATAGCCGCAGATCAGGGCGAGAGGGGTATCCACCTCGAGAGTGGAGAGCATCAGGGCTGTGACAGCGATGATGAGCGAACCGGCGATCGGATAGATCTTGTAGCGCCCGGTCCTGCTCATCTGCAGGCCCACCGGCAGGCTGGCGCCCATCAGGCCGACCACCATCGGCAGCAACAGCCAGCCGGACTGCGCGGCGGTGACGCCGTAGACCATCTGCAGATACGTGGGCATGTAGCTGACGACCGCGAACATGCCGACACCGATCACGATCATGCCGATGAGGGTGGCGATGTCGAAGATGGAGCTGCGGAACAAGCGCAGCGGGATGATCGGTTCGGCCACGCGGCTCTGCGAGTAGAAGAACAGGACCCAGGTTCCTACGCCCGCGCCGGCGAGACCGAGGACGAGTGGGTCGTTCCAGGCGTAGTCGGTGCCGCCCCAGTCCGCGACCAGCACGGTGCAGGTGACGGCCGCCGTCATGAGCGTGATGCCGACGTAGTCGATCGTGGCTTTGAGCGCCTTGCGCGGCAGGCGCAGCGCCACGGCACACACGGCGAGTGCGAGCAGGCCGACCGGCAGGTTGATCCAGAAGCACCAACGCCAGCCGATGCTGTCGGTGAACCAACCGCCGAGCAGCGGGCCGACGACGGATGAGAGTCCGAAGATGACGCCGATCGGAGCCATGTACTTCGCGCGCTGGCGAGGCGGTACCAGGTCGGCGACGATCGCCTGTGAGGTGATCATCAGGCCGCCGCCGCCCAGGCCCTGGACGGCCCGGCCGATGATCAGCATCGCCATGTCCTGCGCGGATCCGGCGATCGCGGAACCCGCCAGGAAGAGGATGATTCCACCGAGGTAGAGGTGCCTGCGGCCGAGCAGATCACCGAGGCGTCCGTACACCGGCATCACCACGGTGGCGGCGAGGATGTAGGCCGTGGTCACCCACGCCATGTGTGTCACACCGTGCAGTTCGCCTACGACGGTGGGCAGTGCGGTGCTGACGATGGTCTGGTCGAGCGAGGCGAGCAGCATCACGGCCATCAGGCCGGCGTATATGAGTCCGAACCGGCTCCGACCGTCGAAGGAGTGCCGCTTTTCCTCCGGCGAGCGCGCCACGGAGAGGGAGTCACTCATCGGTTCTCCGGGGTGGGGGAGGCGAACTGGGGTCGGGCCTGATGACTGACAGGGCATCAGGCCGCCGGAGGGTCCTCACGCCGTCATGCCGGCTCGACGGTGTTGTCGGGAAACTTCCCGATCGTCCACGGTGCCGGGAACTTGGGCAGTACCGCCGCCAGAGCGACGGCGACCATCGTCAGGGCGGTGAGCGTCAGGACCGGCACGGTGTAGCTTCCGGTCGCGGTCTGCACCGCGCTGACCAGGAACGGCGACATACCGAGTGACAGGGTGGAGATGGCCAGCGTCAGTCCCTGCAGTTGCGCGAACGAGGCGAGGCCGAAGTACCGCGCGATGAGGTAGGGACCGAGCGACGACTCGGCGCCGGTGGCGAAGCCGAGGAGGATCATCGCGATGAACAGCAGGGGCGCCGAATCGTGGTTCACGAGTGCGATCAGGAGCCCGACCGGCACCGCCGCGAGCATCGGGACGACCACTCGGGGCCGGTCGGTCCGGTCCAGGATCATCCCACCGGCGAGAAGGCCGACGACCGACGCGGCGAACAGTGCGGACAGGGACAGCGAGACCGTCGCCTCGCCGAAGCCGCGCTCGCCGAAGAAGTCGACCGCGTTCTGCCGCACGGTCATCGGGCCGGCCGCCGCGAAGGCGAGGGAGACCGTGATGGATATCCAGATCCGCGTCCGGACCGCCTTGCGCAGCGGGATGCCCGGCAAGCGGGGCAGCTCGACTCCAGGTCCCGTCAAAGGAGGTCCCATCGGCTCCCGCGGCTCCGCCGGCTCCGAGATGAGGAGGACAGCCGTCGGGATCGCCACGAGGGCGATCACCACGCCCACGAGGAGGTAGGTGCCCTTCCACCCGAGACCCGCGCTGCCGCTGATCAGCCACTGGAACACCGGCGAGAGCACGGCGGCGGCCACGCTGGAGGCGATCCCGATGAGGGCGAATCCGACGCCCTTGTGCTGCGGCAGCCAGGTCGAGACGACTTTGAAGACGACAGCCAGGCTTGACATGAAGCCGAACACGGCCGCCAGGATCAGCACGATCGCCAGCAAGGGGACGCTGGACCCGCACAGCGGTATGAGAGCGGTCATCGCGGCGTAGAGGACGGCGGAGGGAATCGCGACCCTGCGTGCGCCCAGTCGATCCACCCAACGGCCCGCGAACGGCAGGACGATCGGGCCGATGAACAGCGGGAGCGAGACGAACAGGAGAATGCCGGCGGCCTTGGCGGTACCCGTGTCGTGGGAGAACGACGGCACGATGAACGTGGTCATCGCGGAGAGTCCGGAGGGACTCACCAGAACAAGGAGCAGACAGCCGGCCAGCGCGGCCTTGGCGCCCGGTGGTGCCTTCCAGAGGTCGGCGAGGTAGGACTTCCAGCCTGCTTCGGACGAAGACGGGACGGTGTCGTCCGTCGGCACGGAAGTGGTCATGGGAAAGCCTCCGTTACGGAAACGCCGCGGCCCCATTGGCGCGGCGAGCTGGTGCAGAGGGCGGCTCAATCGGTCATGGACTGAGGGTGTGACGCGGTGGAACGCGTTGCTTCCGATCGCTGCGGAAGCGGCTCCGGCGATCGGAGGGGCCGACGTCAACTGGCGTTTAGCGTCGGTCTGTTGAGTCCGATCGCGCACCGATCCCGGTGCACGATCGACTCCGACTACGGGACCGGCGGAGACACCGCCGCTTTGTTCATGCGGGGCGCGGCACCGGGCCCGGGACGTTGCCGTTGGCCGCGTGCGGGGGCAGCTTTCCGGGAGGCGGCGAGCCCAGGGCGGCTATCACCGGGAGCGGCTCCAGCCCGAAGATGTCCCGACCGTTGATCTCCGCCATCGGGTCGATCCGGAACGCGCCGTGGGTCGCCAGCACATGTACGTCCCGGACGAAACGCTGGATCGGGTTGGCCAGGCCGACGGTCGAGGAACCAAGTGCCAGTTGCAGCCCGTCGATCACCTGGAGACAGGCGTGGATCTGATGGACGAGGTCCATCGTGATCTCCGGTTCGTCCCACGGGTGGAAGTCCTCGCCCGCCAGCGCGCGCCGGTCGATCTCGTCCGCCTGCCGCTCGATGACCGCAGCGGCGGTGTTGATGACGGCCCTCGCCTTGCCGGCCACGACCTGCGTCGAGGCCATGTCGGCCATGGTCGGATACGGCAGGTTGAACGGCGGCCGCTTGGCGGCCTGTTCGACGAAGGCTCGCAGTGCGCCCTCGGTCATGCCAAGGGCGAGCGCTGCGAAGGCCGTCGTGGTGGCGACCATGGTTCCGGTCGCGGAGTGCATGAATCCGAGCCCCTGGTACTTGCCGCGCAGGGCGTCCATGCGGGCGGGCATGTCCATGGTGTGGATGACCCGGTACTCAGGGACGAACACCTCCTCGTCGGCCCGCACACTGTTGCTCGACGTGGCGCTCATGCCCATCACCTGCCAGTCGTCGACGACCGTGTACTGGTCCTGCGAGAGCAGGCCCATCGCACGACGCCGTTCTCCGGTCGTGGGGTCGTCGTACTCGAACCCGACCGAGCCCCACTTCGCGATCTTGCAGCCGCTGCCGAACGCCCACTTGCCCTTCACCATCCAGCCGCCCTCGACCTTGCGGCCGTCGCCGACCTTCGGGGCGAAAACGGTGGCGCCGAACAGGAGTGGTCCCCGCCAGGTGTCGATGTCGGCGAAGACCTCGTCCTTCACACGCTCGTCGAGTGCGAGCGCGCTGCGGGACGCGCTGGAGACGATCACCGTCCAGCCGGCCGACCCGTCGACGCGTCCGAGTTCACGCACGACCTCCGTGGTGTCGCGAGCACCTAGTGCGAACCCGCCCAACTCCACCGGGATGGTGATGCGGAAGACGCCGATCTCGTGCAGCACCGAGACCGTCTCGGGTGCGAGCGTGCCCAGCAACTCGCCCTCGCGGGCACGTTCGGCGAGGCCGGGAGCCGCAGCGCGCACCGCGTCGCGCATGTGCCGTCCCTCCTCGCTGATATGGGGCGACTCGGGGAACCTGCTCACTTTGGGCAACGTCATGGTCATCTCAGTTCTCTTTCTTCATCCTTGGGCATCGCCGACGCGTTCATCGCTGCGCACGTTGGCGACTGATCGCGATGCGGGGCGGGAACACCTCGGCCCGGCTGCGTCCAAGACGGGTGGAGGGAGGGTCTTCGAGATCGGCAGCGGGAGCTGCGGCGACAGTCGGCGACTGGACCGAACTCGCCCCTCAGGTCCCCGGCAGCGGCGCGGCCATCTTGCGGAAGGCACTCCAGTGCTCGGCGAGCTTGCCGTCGCGCACGCGGAACACCGTCACGATGTACCAGTCGTAGGTCTTCCCGGGGCTCTCCGGGTCCGGCGTCGGCTGTTTCATCATCACGCAGGCCAGTTCGCCGTCCAGGACCACGCTCACCACCGGCGGCGGAGTGCCGGCGCCGGTCGGGACGTGGCGGAAGTGCTCGATGATGTTGTCCCGGCCGTTGCCGGGGGCGTTCGGGTCGTGCTGGACATAGTCCTCGACGATGTAACGCTTCATCACGTCTTCGACGTTCTCCTGCACGGTGCCGTCGCGCACCATGCGCGCGAGGTCCGCCTCGAAGTCGACCAACAGACGCTTGACGGCGGTCCGTTCGGGAGTGTCCGCCTGGGCGACGGCCGCCTTGTAGTCCTCGCGGTCGAGCCAGGTCTCGTACAGCTCGGGATCGTTGATGTGCGCGACGCCGTCGATAATGCTGAAGTCGTTCATGCGCGGATGGGCTCCTTGTCTCGGGACGGGTCTGTCGAGGCGCGGCGCTCGGGGACGGCGCCGCCGATCATGGCGAAGGGGGCCAGGCCCAGGAGCCGGCGTCCGTTCTGCTCCGCCAGCGGGTCGATGCGGATCGCGCCGTGCGAGGTGAGCACGCGGGCGTCGCGGACGAACCGCTGGATCGGGTTGGACAGGCTCACCGTGGACGAGCCGATCGTCTTCTGCAGGAGGTTGATCGCGTCCTCGCACAGGTTCGCCGCGTAGGCGATGGAGAGGCTCATCTCGGACTCCTCCGGCGGGGTGAAGTCGAGTCCCTCCGCGGTCCGCGCGTCGATCTGGTCGGCCGCGCCCTCGATCGTCGCGGCGGCGACGTTGATCATCGCGAGTGCCTTGCCCGCCGCGACCTGGGCGGACGCCATGTCGCCGATCGTGGGGTAGGGCAGGGTGAAGGGCTTGCGCTTGTTCGCCTGCTCGGTGAAGCAGTCGAGCGCGCCCCGCGCCATGCCCAGGGTGATCGCGAGGTTCGCGAGCGTCGCGCAGAGCAGCAGCGCCAGGCCTCGCTGCCCGTAGCCGAAGCCCGTGTAGCGGTCGTGCAACTGCTGCAGTCGTAGCGGGAATTCACCGAGGTCGATGAAGCGGTGCGCCGGGACGAACACCTCGTCCTGCACGCGCAGGCTGTTGCTGGCCGATCCCGACAGACCCATGACGTCCCAGTCGTCGAGGATCTCGTACTGCTCCCTGCGGAGTGCGACCATGCCGCGTCCGCTGCCCCCTCCGGCTTCGGCGGGGTCGTACTCGATGCCGACCAGCGCCCAGCTCGCGTGCTTGCAGCAGCTGCCGAACGCCCACTTGCCCTGCACCATCCATCCGCCGTCGACGGCACGGGCAGAGCCGACCTTGGTCGCGAAGACGGACGCGCCCACGATGGCCGGCCCGACCCAGTCCGCCGTCTCGGCGCGCACCTCGCCGACCACCTGCGCATCCATGGCGAGCACGTTCTTCACGCCCACGCCGACGAACCCGGCCCACCCGGCGGAGCCGTCGCCCTCGCTCAGGGCGGCGATCACCTCGACCAGGTCCCGTGCGCCGAGCCCGTACCCGCCCCACTCGACGGGCATGGACATGCGAAAGACACCGGCGTCATTGATCGCTTCGAGCACCTCGGGGGTGAGCGCCGCGATCTTCTCTCCCTCGCGGGCCTGGGAGCGGATCAGCGGGATGAGCCCGCGCACGCGGTCACGGATCCGGCGGCCCTCGTCGGAGATCCACGGAGAGACCACGGGTGAGGCGGGCACCGGGGGTGGCAACGGCGGCAGTTGGCCGTCAAAAGCGGGCGGTGGTGGGGGTGTTGCAGTCATCGAAGCACCATGATTTCTCTTACATGCACTGAACAGTCCAGTGCATTCTGTAGACATGAAGATGGATAGTTCGGGAAAAACAGAGCGCGAGGTCGCCCGGAGGTGTCGGCTCAACCCAGCGGAGGGTGCGGGGCGTTGACGCCGCGCTGCGGCACCGCGGCGCCGACCATGGGGAACGGTTCGAGTCCGAGGATGCGTCGGCCGTTCTGCTCGGCGAGCGGATCGACGCGGATCGCCCCGTGCGAGGTGACCACACGCGCGTCGCGGACGAAGCGCTGGATCGGGTTGGACAGCGAGACGGTCGAGGAACCGAGCGTCTTCTGGAGGAGGTTGATGGCGTCCTCGCAGAGGTTGGCCGCGTACGCGAGCGCGAGGCTGATCTCCGACTCCTCGTCGTCGCCGAATTCGAGACCGGCGTCCGTGCGAGCGTCGACCTGGTCCGCGTAGCGTTCGATCGTCGAGCCGGCCAGGACGATCATCGCCTGCGCGCGCCCGACGGCCACCTGCGCCGAAGCCATCTCGGCGACGCTCGGATAGGGCAGGGTGAACGGCTTGCGCCTGATCGCCTCCTCGGTGAAACAGGACACTGCGCCGCGCGCCATGCCCAGCGTGATCGCGGTACTGCTGAGCGCCACCGTCATCAGGAGCGCTCGGCCACTCTGCCGGAAGGCGGCGCCACTGTAGTGGTGTCGGATCCGGTCGAGCCTCGGCGGGAACTCGGCGAGGTCGAGGAAGCGGTGGTCGGGGACGAAGATGTCCTCGACAACTCGCAGGCTGTTGCTGGACGTTCCGGAGAGCCCCATGACGTGCCAGTCGTCGAGGATCTCGAACTGCTCCCGCTCCAGCACCACGACACCGCGACCGGTACCGCCGGCTTCCGCGGGGTCGAAGGCCACTCCCACCAGCGCCCAGCGGGCATGCTTGCAGCCGCTGCCGAAGGCCCAGCGACCGTTGACCATCCAACCGCCGTCGACCTTGCGGGCGTTGCCGACCGTGGTCGCGAACACGGAGGCGCCGACGAGTGCCGGCCCCACCCAGCCCTCGATGTCCTTGCGGATCTCCTCGACCACCTGCGGTTGCAGGGCGAGGAAGTTGCGCAGTCCGACGCCGACGAAGGCACTCCAGGCGGCCGAGCCGTCTGCTTCACCCAAGGCAGCGACGACCTCGACGATGTCGCGGGCGCCCAACGCGCTGCCGCCCCACTCGACGGGCATCGTCATGCGGTAGACGCCCACCTCGTCCAGTGCCTGAAGCACGTCGGGGGTCAACGCCCCGATGCGCTCCCCCTCACGCGCCTGCGACCGGATGAGAGGGACGAGGTCCCGGACCCAGCCGCGCAGCTCACGTCCGGCGTCGGTCAACCACGGCGACTCGACGGCCCTGACCTCCGGGGCGATGTGCTTGGACATCGGATCTCCTCATTGAGATTCAGCGAGAACAACGAACTCATCAGTAGGGGTGGGTGAGTTGGCAGCCGCCCCGCTCAGGCGGCGACGGCCGACCTGTCGCTGTCGTCGAGCCGCCGAAAGCGACTTCCGTGGAAGACCAGGGGCTCGGCCGACGGCAGCGTCCACAGGCGATCTATCTCCAGCAGGGCGATGGTGTGGTCGCCCGCCGGGAGTTCGGCGCGGAGCGTGCAGGTGTACCAGGTGACCGCCCCGGGAAGGACCACCGCTCCTTCTCCGGTCGTCTCCCAGTGCACGTCGGCGAAGCGGCTCTCCTCCGCTCCTGCCAGCGCGCGGCACACCTCGCCCTGCTGCTCGCCCAGGACACTCAGGCCCAGCCATGGCAGTTGCCTGAGCTTGGGCCAGGTGCGGGACGAGGTCTGCATGCAGACCGAGACGAGGGGCGGGGCCAGCGATACGGAAGTGAAAGAGCTGACCGCCATTCCGACAGGGCGGTCGTCCACCATTCCGCACACCGCGATCACCCCGCTCGGGAAACGGCCGAACGCTTCTCGCAGGGCCTGCGCGTCCGTCGGTGCCACGGGGGTGGGCTGCGGCTCGAGACCGAAGCCCGCCCCCGTGGGCTCATGGGACCTGGGCTCATTGATCGACATGGTCATCACGTTCTTTCTTCCTGTGGGGCGGTCGGCTCAGCCCACTTGGGGCACGCCGCCCGCGAACATGGGAAACGGTGCGAGTCCAAGGAGTTGGCGGCCGCTGAGCTCGGCCAACGGGTCGAAGCGGATCGCGCCGTGAGTGGCCAGCACGCGCACGTCCCTCGCGAAGCGCTGGATCGGGTTCTTGAGGCTCACCGTGGAGGAACCGATGGCCAGTTGGAGCTTGTCGATGGCGTCCGCGCACAGCCGCACCGCGTAGACGAGGTCCATCGTGATCTCGGACTCCTCGGCGCCCGTGAACTCGATCCCGGCCAGGGCACGGCGGTCCACCTCGTCGGCGTGGCCGAGGATGGTCGCCTCCGCGGCGTTGATCATCGCCCGGGCCGTGCCGGCCGCCACCTGGGTCGACGGCATGTCCGCCACGGTGGGGTAAGGCAGGTTGAACGGTTTGCGGACCTTCGCCTGCTCGACGAAGCAGTCCAGGGTGCCGCGGGCCATGCCGAGCGCGACGGCCACGTTGCTGAGGCAGGTGATCAGCATGAGCGCGCGCGTGTCGTTGCGGAACCCGAGGCCGGCGTAGCGCTCCCGCACGCTGTCCATGACCGCGGGGAAGTCGGCCAGGTCGACGAAGCGGTGGTCGGGGACGAACGCCGCCTCCTCGGCGGTGATGCTGTTGCTGGAAGTGGCCTTCAGGCCCATGACCTTCCAGTCGTCCAGGATCGTGTACTGCTCGCGGCTCAGCAGGGCCATCCCCCGGTGCGGGCGGCCTTCCGCGTCCTCGTAGGTCACGCCCACGGCCGCCCAGGCCGCGTGCTTGCACCCGCTGCCGAACGCCCACTTCCCGGAGACCAGCCAACCGCCGTCCGCACGACGTGCCGATCCCACGCTCGTGGAGAACACCGATGCACCGACGACCAGCGGCCCTATCCAGGTGTCGATCTCCTTGAAGACCTCGTCGACGGTCTGCTGGGGGAAGCCGAGGACATTGCGGATGCCGCCGGCCACGAAGACCGTCCAGGCGGCGGATCCATCGCCTTCGCCCAGCGCCGTGATGATCTCCACGGTGTCTCGCGCCCCGAGGGCGAAGCCACCCAGTTCGCCAGGAAGGGCGATCTTGAAGACACCCGCTTCGTGTATCGCTCTGAGCGTCTCAGGAGGCAGGGCGCCGAGCTGCTCTCCTTCCTGCGCTTCCTCCCGCAACAGAGGGGTGAGGGCGCGCGTCCGGTCCCGGATCTGCCGCCCGCGGTCACTGAGGCGGGGAGAGGAGCGCCGCTCGGTCGACGCGGTGACGTCGGCTCCGGAAGGGGTGGGAGAGGGTGGCTTGCTCATGGAGCGCCTTCCTTTCAGACTGAACTGCACCGTTCAGTTCAGTTGAACCGTACGGTAGGGTTCAGTGAAAGGTCAAGTGATGAGATGCGTACCGGTTCCCACCAGGGCCGGGATTCAGCGAGGAGTGAGATGGCTGAGCGGGAGCACCCCCAGCGCGCAGGCTCGAGCGGGCGAAGCAAGCGGGCACCCATTCTCGACGCGGCCGTCGAGCTGTTCCTCGAACTCGGTTTCGATCAAACCTCGATGGACGCCGTGGCGGCGAAGGCCGGCGTCTCGAAGACGACCGTCTACGCCCACTTCGGCGACAAGCTGGAGCTGTTCCGTGCGGTGATCGCCCGCGGAGGAGCCTCTCTCGACTTCGACCTGGACCAGACGATGCTCGCCTCCGTCGACGATCCGCAGGAGAGGCTGGCACGCATCGTCCTGAAGCTCCTCCAGGCCACGACCGCCCCGACCTATCTGGCCTTCATTCGCGTCCTGACCGTCGAAGCGGGCCGCCGCCCAGAGCTGACGGAGGCGATTCGGTCCCTCGGTGTGCCCCATGTGGTCGACCTGGTGGCTGTGGCTCTGCGCGATGACGCACGGCAGCGCGGCTACACCCTGCCCGACCCGGAGGCGTACGCAGGACTGTTCGTGCGCATGACGGCGGCGGGACCACAGATGGACGCGCTGCTGGATCCGGAGGCAGACCGCAACCCGGCCCACTTCGAGGCGTACGCCCGATGGACGACCGCCGTCTTCCTGCGGGGCCTGCGCGCCGGTGACCTTCCGAACGCCCCCGACTCCGCGATGAGCCAGGTCTTCCCCCGACTGTCGCGGGCGACCTCCTGACCTGCGCCGTGGCGTGGTGGGCGAATCCCTCCGCGCCACGGCGGCCTTGAGCATCTCCGGCGCGTACCCGACCACCCCACACTCCGGCCTCCGCACTCCCCCACGGGCCGGCGATGGCAAATCACCTCATGCAAGCCTCTTGACCGATGAACTGGACTGAACCGTACAGTTCATCAATCGGAGTGCCCCTCAGCACTCGGCGCCTCAGCGAGCCACTGGCAGCACGAGACCGCCCCGCCCGCTCAGCCGGCGGCCGCCATCTCCTTGCTTGAGGAAGGACGATGATGTCCCCATCCCCGCCCCACCCTGAATTCGCTCTGCCCGGTCAGCCGGGTGCCCCTTCCCCCGTCCCCCTGCGGGAGTCCTTGTCCGCATTGCGCGGCTACCCCGCACCGGCGTGGAAAGCAGCGATCGCCTGCGTGCTCGCCATGGTGCTGAGTCCCCCAGCCCTGGTCACGACCGTCACGTTCCTCATCGCCCCGGTCGCAAGGGACTTCAACTGGTCCCCCTCGGAAACCCTCAGCATCTTCAACATTCCCACCGTTGCCGCCCCCTTCGTACTCCCCCTGGCCGGCCGTCTGGTCGACCGCTGGGGCGCCCGGGCGGTCGCCGTTCCGGGTACCGCCCTCTACGCGATCGCGACGGCCGCGGTGGCGCTCGTGGGCGCGAACGGCGTCGTGCTGACGGTGCTCCTGCTCGTGAGCACGGCCCTGGGCTACACCTCCATTCTCGGCGTGGTGTACAAGGTCGTCTCGGAGTGGTTCCCCCACCACCGCGGGCTGGGCTATTCCCTGCTCATAGGCGCGACCTCCAGCCTCGCCGGCGCCGCGCTGTCACCTCTCAGCCAACTGTCCATCGACCACCTCGGGTGGAGGACGACCTACCTGCTGATCGGCGGAGCCATCCTGCTGATCGCCTTCCCGGCCCAGTACTTCCTGATGTACGAGCCCGCGTCGGCAGCGCTGGACCGTAAGAACGTCGTACCGCGGAAGGCAAAGCGCCTGCCCGCACACCAGGAACTGCCCGGCCTCCCCCTGGGCCGGGCGCTCAAGAGCCGGGCCTGGTGGTACATGGTGCTGGTCCTGACCGTGGCGGCGGGCGTGGCGATGAGTGTGCGTCTGAACGCCGTGTCCCTCTTCGGCGGGCGGGGCTACTCCCCTACGGAGGTGTCGCTGTCGGTGTCGGTCATGCTGGTGGCCTCCCTCGCCGGGCAGATCCTCGCGGGCGTGGTCCTCGACCGGTCGCGCACACCTCGTGCCTTCGTTCCGTTCATGGTGTGCCTGGTGCTGGGTACGGTCATGGTCTTCGCCGCCACGGGCGACATGTGGGCCCTGTTCCTCACCATGGCTTTGCTCGGTGTCGTGACCGGCGCGGAGTCCACGACCGGACCGTTCCTCGTCGGGTGCTACTTCGGTATGCGGGCCTTCGCCCAGATCCAGGGCATCACGCTGGGCATCGTCAGTCTGGTCGGCATCGGACTCTTCCCCGTGCTGGCACAGGGAGCCGCGGACAGCACGGGCGGCTACACGGCGACGCTCATCGCGCTCACCGCCGGAAGCCTGATCGTCCTCGCCCTGTCGCTCTTCCTGCCCCGCTATCCGAGCCCCGCCAAGAGCCCGGACACCGACGAGCCTGAACCCCGTCACGTCGATGACCGCACGGCCAACTTGTGACGGTCACCCGTTCGGTAGGGCCACGGCTCCTCAGCAGCCCGTACTCGACTCGGGTGCTGTGTTGGCCCCGGAGACGACGACCGTGGCCCCGTCCGGGAAGTGTCCGGGGTGAGTGAGCAGCGCGGCGAGGGCTGTGGCTCCGCCGGGTTCGGCCACGATGCGCAACCGCTGCCAGAGGAGTGCTCGGGCGGCGGCGACATCCTCGTCGGCGACGGTGAGGGTCTTTGCACCGAGCGAGAGGCCGACGGCTGTGGCTATGCGGCCCGCCCGGCGGGCACCCAAGCTGTCCAGTGCGATCCCGCCGACTTCCACGTCCACGGGTCTCCCTGCCTCCAGCGCCGAGGTGAGCGAGGGCGCTGACGACGGTTCGGCCGCGATCACGCGGTTACGTCCGTCCAGCGCCAGGGCGACCCCGGCGTACAGACCTCCCCCACCGCACCCGACCAGCACCGGCTGTCCCTCGGGTATCTGCTCGGCGAGCTCCAGGCCGAGCGTGCCCTGCCCTGCCACGGTCTGCGGGTCGTCGTAGGCGTCGATGTGGAAGGCGCCCTCGTGCCGGGCATGGTCGTGGCTGGCCGCCAGTGCGTCGGCGTAGAAGCCTTCGACGCGGCACAGGCGTGCACCGAAAGACTCGATGGCGTCGGTCTTGGCCTTGGGCGAGAAGTCGGGCACGAACACGGTGGCGGGCAGGCCCGCTTCGCGCGCCGCCCAGGCCACGGCCGCCCCGTGGTTGCCTCCCGACGCGCAGCAGACGCCGGCGGTCGGGGCGCCGCATTCCGCGGCGCCCAGGAGGGCTAGAGCGTTCGATGCGCCACGGACTTTGAAGGAGCCGGTGTGCTGGAGGAACTCCAACTTCAGAGTGACGGGGACGGGTACGTCCAGGTCCCCGGCCGCCACCTGTATCACCGGTGTGCGTCGCACTATGTCGCGGATCCGTCCGGCTGCAGACGCGATGTCGTTCAGGGAGGGGATGTTGACGGGTTGGGCACTCATGGGCGGTGGTTGGTGTGTACGGCGCGGCGGACCGTGGTGTCCACCTGCAGACGGAAGATGTCGGGCCGCGCGTAGTGGCCGACGGGGTCGAAGTCGTAGCGAGCGCGTGGGATCAGTGCCATGTCGAGGTCCGCGGTGAGCAAGGCCTCTTGATCCAGGACAGGCCCGGCCAGCACCTCGCCCAGCGGGCCGATGATGCTGCTGCCGCCCCGGGAGACGAGGTACTCCGGGTCGTCGCCGTACGGCGTGGGGTGGTCCAAGGGGAAGTCCCTCGTGCGCAGGCACTGGTTCGCCGTCAGTACGAAGCATCTGCCTTCCTGCGCGATATGGCGCATGGTCGCATGGTGACTCTCCCTGCTGTCCGCCGTCGGCGCGCAGTACAGCTCAATGCCCTGCGCATACATGGCCATTCGCGTCGCGGGCATGAGGTTCTCCCAGCAGATCACGGCGCCGAGCCGGCCGAGCTTCGTAGGGTGCACGTCGAGGGTCGAGCCGTCGCCGAACCCCCAGATCATCCGCTCGGCGCCGGTGGGCATGAGCTTGCGCCGCTTTCCGAGAAGAGTTCCGGTGTCGGAGAAGAACAGGACCGTGCAGTAGAGCGTGCCGAATTCCCGTTCGACGACGCCGATCACCAGGTGCACGCCGGCTTCGGCCGCCAGTTCGCCCAGGCGGTCGGTGACAGGGCCGGGCACCTCCACGGCGCCGTTCCAGTACCGGGCGAACTCCTCTCGCCCGGCAGTGGTCCGGTCGCCCACCACTCCCCCGAACGTCGATCCCTTGGGGTACCCGCCGATGAACGCCTCAGGGAACACCACGAGATCCAGGTTCCGCTCGGCCGCCTCGGACAGCCACCGTTCCACCACACGCAAGGTGGCCACCGGATCGAACGGAACCGGGGCAGCCTGCACCACGCCTGCCCGAACGACGCCCGCCTGGCCGGCACCTGCGTCCGGGCCGTTGTCAGTGCTGTTGTCACTGGTCATGCCTATACGCTGCGCCGCTTCGACCCTGAAGCCAAGGGCGAGGTTCTTCAGCATTCCTGAAGCATCACTACATTGAGACGATGAACGAACGGCAGTTGCAGATCCTGCGGGAACTCGGCGAACTGGGAAGCGTCACCGCGACCGCCGAGGCGCTGTTGATGACTCCCTCGGCAATCTCCCAACAACTACGGCTGCTGCAACGCTCGATCCCGGTCCCACTCACCGAACGTGACGGACGGCGGTTGGTGCTCACCGATGCCGGCCAAGCCCTGGCCGGTGCGGCGATCGAGGTGGAGACCGCGCTGGCCAGGGCGCGGCACACCATTGAGGAGTTCGTCGACCAGCCGGACGCGGATGTGTCTGTAGCGGCTTTCCACAGTGCGGCCGCGTCATTCTTCCCACTGCTGCTCGCCCAGGCCGGCCCTGGACGCCCGCAGCTCTCGCTCGCCGACCAGGACGTCGCACAAGACCATTTCCCGCGACTGACCAGGGACTACGACCTCGTACTCGCCCACCGTCTCGACCCGGCACCGCCGTGGCCGACCACGGTCACCGCCGGCACGCTGCTCCGTGAACCACTCGACATCGCGCTGCCGACCGGCCACCCCTTGGTCGCCAAACGACGCCTCACGCCGCGAGACGTCGCGGATCAGCCCTGGATCACCGTCAACGACGGCTTCCCGCTGATGGCCACCGTCGACGCCATCGCGACCGCCGCGAACCGACGCCTCGACATCGTCCATCGCATCAACGACTTCGCGGTGGTCGCCGAAGTCGTGGCCGCCGGAGGTGGCGTTGCCCTGATGCCACGCTGGACCACACGCCCGCACCCCGCAGTGATCCTCAGACCGCTCAGCGGCGTGCACGCCCGACGCCACATCGATGTGCTCCACCGCCCCGAACGTGCCGCACGGCGAGCCGTACGGATGGTGCTCACGGAATTGCACCGTGCGGCTGCGACCATCCAGAGCCGAGACGTCGGCGGCCGGACGACTACACCTGATCACTGACATCGGAGCTGTGGAAGTCGCCGACGCGAGTGAGGTGTCGGCGAGGCTCATCAGGCTTTCTTGGAGGGTTCGTCTTGGGCGCGGCCAGTCAGTACGGCCGCGGTCTGGGTGAGGTGCTGGGTCAGTACCTCGGCCGCCGTGTCGGCGTCGCGGGCGAGCGCCGCCTCCTCCAGGCGACGGTGCTCACCGATGGCGTCCCGGTCGGGGTTGTGGTGCGCGGACCAGCGACGAGCCAGTTCACTCGCGGTCCACATCCGGTCGAAGGTCTCCAGCAGAACGGGGTTGCCGCACCCCTCCAGCAGGGTGCGGTGGAAGACCCGGTGGGCTTCGGACCACGCGCTGCTGTAGTACTCGCCCTCTTCAGGTTCGAATGCAGGAGTGCGGGCCAGACGGTGGTGGGCGGCTCGTACGCGGGCTTCCCAGTCGACGTCGCCGCGCTCGACGGACATGCGCAGCAGGACCGGTTCGATGGTCCGACGGGCCTCCGTGATCTCCTGCCAGCGGCGGTCGGAAATGGCGGGGACGGCGAACCCGCGGTTGGGCAGCCGGTCGGCGAGGCCCTCGCCGACCACCCGTACGAGCGCTTCGCGCACGACGGCCAGGCTCACGCCCTGCTCCTTGGCGAGGTCCTGCGGTTTCAGGGCGTCACCGGGGGCGTGGTCTCCGCGCATGATCGCGTCCCGTAGGTGTGCGTAGACCTGTTCGGAGAGCATCTGCTTCCCCGGCTGCGAGGTCGAGGTGTGGGCCGTCTCGGTCATGCCCCTCAGCATAGACGATCCGGACGATAATCGATTATCCGTGTTATCGTCGATTCAGTGCTGGAGAGGAACACCAGCCGTACACCTGGAAGGAACGATGTGATGAGCGCCAACGACCCGTTCGCCCGCCTCCCCGAGGCAGCCTCCTTCACCGTCACCAGCACCACCGTCACCGACGGCGCCGCCTGGTCGCCCGAGCAGTTTTCCGGCATCTTCGGCGTCCCCGGCGGGAAGGACGTCTCCCCGCAGCTGTCCTGGAGCGGCGCTCCGGAAGGCACCAAGAGCTACGCCGTCACGGTCTACGACCCCGACGCCCCCACCGGGTCCGGGTTCTGGCACTGGGCGGTCGCCGACATCCCCGCCACCGTGACCGAGCTCGCCGAGGGCGCCGGCGACGACACCGGCTCGGGCCTGCCCGAAGGCGCCTTTCAGCTGCCGGGCGACGCCGGCGCCGCCCGCTTCATAGGCGCCGCCCCGCCGGCCGGGCACGGCCCGCACCGCTACTTCGTCGTGGTGCACGCCCTCGGCGTCGAGTCCATCGGCGTCGCGGCCGATGCCACCCCGGCCGTCCTCGGCTTCACCATGGCCGGACACATCCTCGGCCGCGCGGTCCTGACCGCCACCGCCGAGACCCCCGCCTGACGATCGACATGTCTCGACTCATCGACACCACGGCGATGTATCTCCGCACCATCCTGGAGCTCGAGGAGGAAGGCGCGGTCCCCCTGCGCGTCCGCATCAGCGAACGTCTGCACCAGAGCGGCCCCACCGTCAGCCAGACCGTGGCCCGGATGGAGCGTGACGGGCTGCTGCACGTCGCGCTCGATCGACGCCTGGAGTTGACGTCGGAGGGGCGTCGGCTCGCCACGCGCGTGATGCGCAAGCACCGGCTCGCGGAGTGCCTGCTCGTCGACGTGATCGGCCTGGAGTGGGAACAGGTGCACGCCGAAGCCTGCCGCTGGGAGCACGTGATGAGCGAGGCCGTGGAGCGGCGCGCGCTCCAACTGCTCGACCACCCCACCGAGTCGCCGTACGGCAACCCGATCCCGGGCCTGGAGGAACTCGGCGAGAAGAACACCGTGGATCTGCTTCCAGACGAAAGCATGGTCAGACTCAGCGACGTCCAGCCCGGGCCGAACGGCGCGAGGGCGGTCGTACGGCGCATAAGGGAGCTGATCCAAACCGACCCCCAACTGATGTACACCCTGCGGCAGGCCGGGGTGCGGCCCGGCGCGGTCGTGAGCGTGAGGCCATCGCCCGGCGGCGTGATGGTCGGCAACAGCGGGGAGGCCGCCGAACTCTCCACGCAGACCGCCGCGCACGTCTTCGTGACCCAACGCTGAGCCCAGTCAGGTGCCGGTCCGTTGCCGTCGCCCGTGCAGGCATGGAGATGGCCCTCGACCACGATCATGGTCGAGGGCCATCCTCGTCGACTCAGCGGAAGGTACTCATGAGGTTGCCCCACAGGTGACGGCCGGCCAATTCTCCCCGGCCTGCTGGGTCCTCGCCGCGAGTGAAGGTGTTCTGGACAACGAACGCACTCACCAGCCGGGCCCAGGATCACTCAACGAGCCGGGTTGAAATACACCTACGAGCCCTGCCTCAGCGTCAACGCTCGACGTCCGGCTTGCGACAAGTCGGGCCAGGTGCGCTTCAAGGACCTCGAGTTGCTCGGGCCCCATCTGTGCCGCCCAGCGCTCGCGCACATCGTCGAAGAGCGAGGCGCCCAGTGTCATCATGTCGTGGCCGTGGTTGGTGACCCGCAGCCGTTTGAGGCGGCCATCGCCCGGGTCGGGTTCCCGCTCGACGTATCCGAGTTTCTCCAGTGCGGTGATCGTCTTGGCGGCGCCCTGTTTGGAGACCGAGAGCCGGCGGCCGAGTTCTGAGGCTGTGTCCGCTCCCTCGTCGATGGCACGCAGGGCGAACTCGTGCGATGCGCGCACGCCCGGGTGCCCGCGGAGCTCCAGCTCGCCGTGCACGTCGTCCACCATCGCCTGGAAACCGCCGAGGAGAAGAAGCGCGAGTTCAGCGCCCGGTGAACGTGCCATGCGACGAAGCATACGAGAAACGAGGTCGACAACATGGTTGTCTATCTGTAGGTTGACAACCATGTTGTCGATCGAATCCAGGAGAACGATGAACCCCACTGCCGGCGGCGCCACCATCCCGGGAGTCGAACACCATCAGGTCAGCCTGAACGGGACCGAGCTGCACTACATATCGGCCGGGACCGTCGGCTCTCCCGTCATGCTGGTCCACGGCTTCCCCGAGACCTGGTGGGTCTTCCACAAGCTGATCCCTCTGCTCAGCAAGCACCACCGCGTATTCGCCCCCGACCTTCGCGGCTTCGGCGACTCCGCCACCGCCACCGCCACGCACGACAGCGTGACCGCGGCTCAGGACTTGAGTGAACTGATAGCGCGGCTCGACGCGGGCCCCGTCCACCTCACCGGCCAGGACATCAGCGGCCCCACCACTTTCCGAGTCACCGCCACCCGTCCCGACCTCGTACGGAGTTATGCGGCGATCGAGACCGGGCTGCCGGGGTTCGGCCTCGAAACACTCGCGGACGTGACCCACGGCGGCGTCTGGCACATCGGCGCGCTCGCCGCCCCGGGCATCCCCGAAATGCTGCTGGCCGGCCGAGAACGGGCATTTCTCGCGCAGTACGCAATCCCGTCGCTCTGCGTGACTCCCGACGCGTTCACCGATGACGACATCGACGAACTCGCCCGCTCCTACATGCGTCCCGACGCGTTCAACGGTGCGGCCGGACTGTATCGATCGATGCTCCGCGAAGGCGAGGAGATCCGCCGACTGGCATCCCGGAAACTCACCACGCCCGTACTCGCCGTCGGCGGCGGATCGGGCGAGTTCACCCCGGCGACCCTGCGTCAGGTCGCCGAGGACGTAAGCGCCCTCTCTCTCGAGAGGATCGGCCACTATGCGGCCATGGAAGCCCCCGACGAGCTCGCGGACGGCCTCCTGTCCTTCTACGAAAAGCTCGACAACCTGGGGTGACACGGGCCGGTCCACGATCACTGAAAACCGCCCCGGTCACCGGGAGCATCAGCGCGCGCCGGTAGCGCACCGAACCGGTGCCGCTCCGGCGCACGACCTGCTGCGGCTAGACCCGCGACACCGGGGCTCCCGGCGCCGGCGGCCCGGCGGGGACCGGCGGCGGATTCAGGCGCAGGGGCCGAAGTGCCTCGCTCCAGCGCAGCAGTTCGTCGAGCATCATCGTGGCTGCGGCCTCCATCTGTTCATCGGCCCGGAAACCCCCTTCACCCAGGTGCTTGAAGACGAACGGTATGGCCACGGACTCGGGGATCGGCATCATCTTGAGAGCCGTCGCGACCTGCTTGAGCACCTGCACGGAGCGCAGGCCGCCCGCGACGCCCCCGTAGCTGACGAAGCCGACGGGCTTGTAAAGCCATTCCGCGTACAGGAAGGAAAGGGCGTTCAACAGCGCGGCAGGAGGGCCGGAGTTGTATTCGGGGGTGACGAACACGAAAGCGTCGGCCTCGTCCACCGTCGCGCTCCACCTGCGCGTGTGCTCATGGGCGTACAGACCCGCACGCGGATGACCGGGTTCGTCCAGGAGCGGCAGGCCGATCTCGGCGAGATCGACGAGTTCGACGTCGAAGCCCCCGTGCTCCTTCGCCGTCTGGGCCGCCCACTGCCCGACGGGCAGTCCCAGTCGGCCGGGACGGGTGCTTCCGACAACAACGTGCAACTTCGGCATGGTTGAGCCTTTCTGAGGGTGTCCGTGTTCGAGTACGAACAGGCCTAGGGAGCCGACGACCGGTCAGGGTCGGCCGGCGGGCGGAGGGCCGGGAGGCATGGGCGGGGCGGACTTGTTGATGCCGCTCCAGTGCTCGACGAGCTGTTGCCCGCGCACGCGGTAGGCGTCGTACATGTAGTACGGGTAGAGCGCGCCGCTTCCGTCCGGTTCGACCTGGGGAAGCAGTGCGGCGATGACGACGATGTCGCCCTCGGCGACGATCAGCGCCGGCGGGATGAGGGGCTCGGCGGGCGGCGGGAGAGGGCCGTTCGGGAATCGGCTGCGCACGAACTCCTCCAGTCCCGCCCTGCCGGGCGGATAGTGGGAGACGTGCTGGAGGTAGTCGGCGGCGACGAACTCCTTGACCGCATCCGGGTTCTGAGCGTCGAAGACGCAGCGGTAGAAGTCCACGACCAGGCGCTTGTTCGCCTCGATGTCCAGCGAGGGGGATGACGAGACGGTGGTCGTTCGCGTCGCCGTACCCGGTGCTGGGGGCCGCGGTGGGGCGATCTTGTTGAGGGACGGCCACCGCTCGGTGATACGGCCGTCGCGGACCCGGTAGGTGGTGAACGCGTAGTAATCGAAGGTGGTGCCAGGGGCGTCCGGGTCCGGTTGCGGCAGGTAGTGGCAGACACAGACCAGGTCGTTCTCCCCGATGACGAACACCGGGTCCCGCGGCTCGGCGGCATCGGCCACACCCTGATCCGCCGTCGTTTCACGGCCGAACTCGTGGCGCAGGAACTCGGCGAACGCCTGCGCCCCATCAGGCACGTCGGCACCGTGCTGAACCAGGTCCGGAGCGACGTAGTCGGTAACCGCGTCGGCGTTTCTCGCGCCGAAGACATCGGTGAGGAACCGGCCGACCAGAAGCTTGTTGATCCGTGGCTGTTGCTCGAGTGATGTAGCCATACGAGCAACTAAACTGTACCGTACAGTTCAAGTCAACCTGAGCCTCGACACTTCCCCTCGCGAGCGGGAGTGTCCTAGAAGTTGACTCATCTGTTCGGAAATACAGGACGCTGGCAGGCGTCCTGCGGAGAAGGGGACCTCATGACTTTTCTGGATGCCGACGTCTGGCAGGAGCGGATCTTCTCGGGAGAGTGGACCAAGGCGACCGGGGAGTCGTACGACTCCACCGAGCCGGCGACCGGCAAGACCCTGGGCCGAGTCGCCGCCGCCACGCCCTACGACCTGGAGCGCACCGTGGAACGCGCCGTGCATGCTCAGCGCGACTGGGCGGCGCGGCCCTACGTCGAGCGGGCCCAGGTGCTGCGGCGGGCGGCGCGCCTGTTCGAGGAGCACCACGCCGAGATCGCGGAATGGATCGTGCGGGAGTCCGGTGCCCTGCGGCCGTTCGCCGACTTCCAGACCGCCAACGGAGCGGCCGAGGAGTGCTACGAGGCCGCAGCGCTGGCGGCCGCTCCGTACGGAGAGGTGCTGCGGTCCATCGAGGACCGGCTGTCGTTGTCGCGGCGTCGACCGGTGGGCGTGGTCGGGGTGATCTCCCCGTTCAACGCGCCGATGGTGCTGGCCATGCGCGCCGTCGCCCCCGCCCTGGCGCTGGGCAACGCCGTCATACTCAAGCCCGACCCGCGCACCGCCGTCTGCGGCGGCGTCACCATCGCCCGCGTCTTCGAGGAGGCGGGCCTGCCCGCCGGTGTGCTGCACATGCTGCCGGGCGGCGCGGACGTAGGCGCCGCGCTGGTGGACCACCCGCGCGTGCCCGTCATCGCCTTCACCGGCTCCACGCGGGCCGGAAAGGCGATCGCCACCTCGGCGGCGCAGCGGTTGAAGCGTGTCCACCTGGAACTCGGCGGCAACTCGGCGCTGGTCGTCCTGGACGACGCGGACCTGGAGAAGGCCGTCTCGGCCGGCGCGTTCGGCTCGTTCCACCACGCCGGGCAGGTGTGCATGGCCTCCAGCCGCCACCTGGTGCACGCCTCGATCGCCGGCGAGTACGCCGACCTGCTGGCCCAGCACGCGAACGCGGCCCCGGTCGGGGACCCGGCCACCGGGCAGGTCGCGTTGGGTCCGATGATCGACGACCGGCAGTTGCAGGCGGCCCACGCCATCGTCACCGACAGCGTGGCGACCGGTGCGCGGCTGGCCGCCGGCGGCACCTACGAGGGCTTGTTCTACCGGCCGACGGTGCTGGCCGACGTACCGCTGGAAGCCCGTGCCTACACGGAGGAGATCTTCGGTCCGGTCGCCCCGGTCGTGCCCTTCCAGGGTCTCGACGAAGCCGTCCGGCTGGCCACCGACACCGAGTACGGACTGTCGCTGGGCATCCTGACTCGGGACGTGGCCAAGGGCCTGGCGCTGGCCGACCGGATCCCCACCGGGCTCGTCCACATCAACGACCAGACCGTGAACGACGAGGCGACCGTCCCCTTCGGCGGTGTCGGCGAGTCCGGCAACGGCTCCCGGCACGGAGGGAGCGTCGCCAATCTGGATGCCTTCACCGAACAGCAGTGGGTCACCGTCCGCGGCGAGATCCCCGACTACCCCTTCTGACCCCGCGCCGATCCTCCGTCCCGGCACCCCACCCCCGCTTCACCCGCACTTGGAGCATCCCGATGACACCTCCTCCGCGACCAGGCCCGTCCCTGCCCGATCCCATGACGATCGCTCCGCGCGCCACCGCACACCCGCCCACCCCACAACTCGCCCAGGACGCCGCCAGCTGGGCACCCGGCAACAAGTTCCTGGAAGGACCCTTCACTCCCTGGACGGAGGAGAGCAACGCGTACGACCTGGACGTGGACGGCGAGATCCCGGGCGACCTCGCCGGTGCGCTGTTCCGTATCTCCGCCAACCCCCGCTTCACGCCGCGCGATCCCGACCGCTACCACTGGTGGGAGGGCGACGGCATGGTCTGCGGGATCTACCTGCGCGACGGGCGCGCCGCCTACCGCACCCGCTGGGTGCTGACGGACTCCATGAAGTTCGAGGTCGAGCAGGGCGAGGCGGTCTACAGCGGCTTCGCCAACGGCGGCAGTACGGCGCCGCTCCCCCAGGGCGCCCCGCCCGCGAAGAACGTCGCCAACACCAACGTCGGCATCTTCGACGACCACCTGCTGGTCTACTTCGAGGGCGGCCTGCCGTACTCGATGCACCCCGAAACCCTGGAGACGTACGGCACCCACGACTTCCACGGCGGCATCGACGTCCTGTGCACCGCCCACTACAAGATCGACCCCGACAGCGGCGACATGCTCTTCTTCGCCGCCACCGGACCGACCATCACCTGGTACCGGGCGGACGTGAAGACCGGGCACGTCGTCGACAGCCACAGCTTCGACATCAAGGTGCCGGTGCTGATGCACGACTTCGCCGTCAGCGACAACTACGCGATCTTCTTCGTCACACCGGCCCAGTTCCGCCTCGACCACATCATGCGGGGCGAGCCGGGCGTGGTCTGGGACGAGGCGTCACTGCCGCACGGCGTGCAGATCGTGCTCATGAACCGGCGCACACACGCCGTCAGTTGGCACGAAGTGGGCGGCCAGTGGGCCAACTCCCACTTCTACAACGCCTACGAGGAGAACGGCCAGGTCGTCATCGACGGGCACCGCATCACCCGCCTGGGCACGCCGGCCGACCGGCTGGAGACTCCGGTGACGTCCCACTCCTGGTTCCCTCCCGCGCTCCCCCACCGCTGGCGCGTGGACCTGGCGACCGGCCGGGCGACGGAGGAGATGGTCGGCGGCGTCGCCGGAGAGTTCCCGAGGATCAACGACGCCTACACGGGCCGCCCGCATCGCTACGGATATTTCGTCACCACCCGCTACCTGGCCGACGACACCATGAGCGACGGTCTCGCCAAGCACGACCACCTGCGCGACCGCACCACGATCGTCGAGGGACCGGAGCACCTCACCAACCCGGGCGAGCCGGTCTTCGTCGCCCGCGACAACGCCACCGCCGAGGACGACGGCTACCTGCTCACCCTGTGGTGGAACCGCGAGACCGGCCTGAGCGAACTCCTCATCCACGACGCCGCCGACCTGCGACGCACCCCGCTGGCCCGGGTGAAGCTGCCCAGCCGCGTGCCCTTCGGCTTCCACGGCAACTGGGCCGACCAGTCCACGCTCGACCAGGCCGTGGCCGCCCGCGGCGACGCGAACTGACCTGCCCACCGCACTGCGCGTTCGACGTTTTGAAAGGAGACGTCCATGGCTATCACCGGCCTGGGACACACCGGATTCTGGGTGGACGACCTGGAGACGATGCGTGACTTCTACACCCGTGTCATGGGGTTGACCGTGACCGACGAGGACACGGAGCTCGGCATCGTGTTCTTCTCCTCGCGGCCCGACGAGGAGCACCACGAGTTCGTGCTCCAGCGGGGCCGGACCGCACCGCCGGGGTCCAAGCTGACCCACCAGGTGTCGTGGCGGGTCGACTCACTGGAGACGATCATCGACTTCCACCACCGGTTCCGTGCCGAAGGCATCGAGGTGCAGCAGGAGGTCACGCACGGAAACGCCATCGGCATCTACTTCTTCGATCCCGAGGGCAACCGCAACGAGGTGTATCTGCGGATCGAACGCGATGTGCGCCAGCCGTTCCGCAAGACCATCGACCTCGACCAGGATCCCGCCGCCGTGCTCGCCGAGGCCGAACACCTCCTCTCCGACGGTGGCGCCGCCTACCAGCCGGTTCAATGACGGTGGCGTCCTCGGGACGCCGCGGGCGCCGGGATCCCGGTGCGCAGCCGCAGCTCTGGTGCGTGAACTGCTGCGCCCGTACCGCGAGATCGGCGCCCCCCAATCGACCGAGGCGCCGATCCTCGCCGCCGCCTCATCCGCTTCCTCAGGAGAACCCTCATGAGACTGAGTACCGTCCGTCTGCCCTCTCCCGATCCCGACGTGCCGCTCACTGCTGCTGCCCGCCATGACGGCGACGAACTGGTCCTGCTGCCGTACGAGGACATCGGCGCCCTGCTGGCGAGCGGAGAGGACTGGCACCATCGCGCCGCAGCGGCCGACGGCGAACGGATGTGGTTGGACGGGGCGTCCTTCGCTCCCGTCGTCCCGCACCCCAACAAGATCGTGTGCCTCGGCCTGAACTACGCCACGCACATCAAGGAGATGGGCCGCCCCACCCCGACTCACCCCACGCTCTTCGCCAAGTTCGACGGGGCGCTGGTCGGTGCCCACGACGATGTCCACATGCCGTCCGTCAGCGACGACCTCGACTGGGAGGCGGAGCTCGGTGTCGTGATCGGACGCCGAGCCAGGCGCGTCACCCGGGACGACGCGCTCGCCCACGTGGGCGGCTACACCGTGGTCAACGACGTGACCGTACGGGACTGGCAGCATCGCACCCGGGAGTTCCTCTCCGGGAAGACGTTCGAGGCGACGACCCCGGTCGGTCCTGCGCTCGTGACTCCGGACGAACTCCCCCCGGGCGCATCGGGATTGACCGTCGGCTGCAGCGTGGACGGCCACACCATGCAGAAGTCCAACACGTCCGACCTGCTCTTCGACGTCGCCGCGATCATCGCCTACATCAGCACCATCATCACGCTGGTGCCCGGCGATCTGATAGCCACCGGGACACCGGGCGGAGTGGGGGCGGGACGCGACCCCAAGGTCTTCCTGCGCCCCGGGCAGGAGCTGGTCACGTTCGTCGAGGGCGTGGGCGAGCTGCGCAACACCGTCGTCAAGGACCAGTTGTGACCTGAGGCTGGCGGGAGACACCTGCACGGTATGGTGTCCCCTATGTCAGGATCAGCGTCCCCCAGCTATCGCGAACGCAACTCCACGGCCGACCGGGCCCTCGACATCCTGATGATGTTCGACGACGCCCATCTCGTCATTTCCGGTAGCGCCGTCGCCGAGCGCCTGGGGGTCGCCCGTTCGACCGCCTACCGGTACCTGCAGTCCCTGGTGAGCAGCAGGTTCCTGGAAGAGGCGCCGGGTGGCGGCTTCCGGCTCGGGCTGCGCGTGCTGGAGATCGGCCGGCTGGCACGGCGCAGTTACGGACTCTCCGACATCGCCGTTCCGGCGATGACCGAACTGTCCGAGGACGTGTCCGAGACCGTGCTGTTGACCCGCCGTTCCGGGGAACTGGTCGTCTGCGTCGACCGCACGGAGGCCACCACACGGGCAGTACGCATCTCCTACGAGCGCGGCAGCACCCTCCCGCTCAACGCCGGCGCCTCCGCGCTCGTCCTGCTGGCCTGGATCCCGCAGGACGAGGCGCGCCGACTGCTGGAGGCAGCCGAGCTGAGGCGTTTCACGCCGGCCACGCTCACCGACGTGGACACCCTCATGGACCGGCTCGCGCACATCCGTCGCGCCGGGTATTCCGTCACCCGCGGTGAGTTCGACCCCGATGTGACGGGCGTGGCGGCACCGGTCCGGGACGCCGAGCAGAGGGTGGTCGCCGCGGTGAGCGTCGCCGCGCTCGCCTCCAGGGTGTTTCCCGAGGCGGAGGCGGAACTGACGCGGAAGGTGCTGGCCACGGCCGGGAGAATCACTGACCGCCTGACCGTCGTCGGAGGGTGAGAGCGACACTCCGACGCTCTCAGCCTCCGCTCGGGCGAGGTGATGGGCGTGCCCTTCAGGAAACGGGCTGCATGGGCGCTGCCTCCGAGTGACGGGCACTGCGACGGCGTCCCGCCATGCTGGAAGCCCATCCCAGGAAGAAGGTGCCGGGAACGGCGATGATGGCCGGGCCGATCTGGTCGAGACGCGTGAGATCGACACCAGGGAAGAGCGCTGCGGGGATTCCGGAAAATGAGGGGGACATCATGTACAGGAACACCGTGAGACCTGTCCCTCCATACAGTGTCCAGAGCAGCCCGGTGCGGTTGTAACCCTTCCAGAAGAAGCTGTACAGAAGAGCTGGGGCCACGGCGGATGCGGCTGTCGCGGCGCTGACGGCGCCCAGAAATACCGCGGAGTGACCCTGCCACATCACGGCGATCACAATTCCAGCAGTGCCGAAGACGAAGACGCTGGCACGAGCCGCCAGGATCTCTTTCCCGGAATGCTGCTCGTCGTCTCTTCCGAAATTGCCATAGACGTCCTTGGCTATCGCGCCAGCCGCGGCGACGGTACTTCCACCGACGACCGCGAGCACGCTGAGGAAAACCGCGCAGGCGACTGCGGTGAACAACGTGCGCCCGCCGTCCAGGTTGTGCGCCAGGAGCATCAGAGCCCCGTCGCCCTCTCCGTTCCCGGACGAGATCCTTCCGGTACCCACCAGGGCGGAAGCCGCCATGCCGACAATGACGATGGCCAAGGACAGCAGGGCGATGAGAAACGTCGCGTACTTGACTGAGCGTCGCGCGGCAGCAGGATCTTTTGCACCGTGAATTCGGACTAGGACATGCGGCATACATGCGCTGCCCAGGATGAGGATGAATCGCTCCCCAAGCCAATTGAGATGCGCTGCCGTCCCTGTCCCGTTCATCGTGCCCGAGCTGAAATAGCTACCGGGCTTGGCACTGCCGGAGTCCGCCTGCGAAAGGAGGGACCCGAGGTTCCCGTGGAACTTGGCGACAACTGCGAGAGCGGTCACTGCCATGGCCAGCAGGACCACGACTGCGGCGAGGACCTGCACAGCCGTGAGTCCCTTGATACCGCTCAGCATCACGCAGGTCACCATCAAACCACCGATGACCACAGTGCAGACCTGTTGCGCTCCCGTGCCCGGGAACCCGAGCAGGTCCGCGGTCACGCTGCCCGCCGCGATGAGCTGCACGACCAGAAACGGGCCGGCGATGGCCAGGGTGGTCACGGCGGCGGCAATTCGCGGTGCGGCACCAGGGGCCTGAACCGAGAAGATGTCTCCGAGAGTCTGGGCGTCACGCAGTCGGATGGGCCTGGCCAGCACGATGAGCAGCCCGAAGGACAGCAGGACGTTCGTGACGTCCGTCATTCCGTCGAACCCGAACGTTGCCACCGTCGCGGTGCTGTTCAGCAGCAACGGCGCCGACACGAAACTGCCCGCTATCGCCAGACCGCCCACCAGCGGCGAGCGTTTGCCGCCTCCCACATAGAATTCCTTCGGAGTGTCCGATTCAAGACCGGAAAAGACGGAAAGGAAGAGGACGATCGCGATGAACAGCAGAAAGACGACTATGATGGGAGAATTTTCCCGAAGGTCTGCCGCCAGCACGAAATCGAGACTGTTCACCATGTCGTTTCCTCGCGTCTGCTTCTTCTGTCCAGGTGATGCAAGGTAGCCAGGAGGGTCGCCACCTGAGTGAGACACAGGAGGATCCCCAAGGGGATGCCCGGAGTGCCGAACGTACGGATACCTGACAGATTCCCGGATGTACCGAAAACGATCTCGACCGCGAGGAGTGCGATGTTGGGAGCTAGATATCTGGTCTCCAGGTGCCATTTCCTGCGAGGAACGCCGTGCCCGCCGGATGAATGTTTCGGTCCTGAGTCTTCCTGCGCCGGCTGCAGGTAGAAGCCTTCTTGCATGGGACATCTCCACACGGAGGTATGGCGAGCACGGCCGGCGGCAGACGCGCAGGGAGCGGCGTTGCGCCCACAGTGTCCGCTCAGACTGCTGGTGCGAGCGATGACGATACCCCCAAAACGCGAACCTGTCCTCTATAGCGAGCGAGCTGTTCTGTTTAACGAGACAGTGGAGGCTTGGGTCGCTGAACCCGGCAGGATGAACACACGCTCATCGTGATCGGCGGACTGCCCGGCACAGGCAAGCCCACCCTGGCGCGACTGCTGGCCGCGCGCATCGACGCGGTCCACCTACGCATCGACACCATCGAACAGGCCATCGTCCGCTCCGGCGTTGCGTCGTCCGCACCGCCGTACGCCTGTCCAAGGGCGGCACCGATCACGGCACTGATTCGGCCGCGGTCGACCAGGAGGTTCGCCGGGAGCGTCTCCTCAGCCATCGAACGGCGACAAGTTGACTGCCAAACCCGGAGCCCTCGGGCTCACCGAGCCTACGAATGACCGGCCTAGGCTCGCGCTGGACTGGTAGGACAAGCCCGTGTCCGCCCCGCCGATCCCGTTGACACGCAGAAGGCCAACGGGATCGGCGGGCAGGTCAGTGGCGGGCGAACTGGACCCGCGTGGGCTGGACGGCATCAGGCCGCAACGTGATCCCGTTGACGGTCAGTTGTTCTCCGTAGATGTCGGTGAGCCTGATCGCGCCGCCGCATCCGCTGCCGTCGGGGGAAAGGAAGTAGTTGTAGTCGGTGCGGGCAAGTTGGCGCCAGCCACCGCCGACGCGGACCTCCAGCCGAGCGAGCGGGTTGCGGTGGCCGATTGCCTGGATGCCGCACCAGTAGGGGCTGGAGCCGTTCTTGTAGCGGATCGAGATCGTGCCCGCCGTGTCGGGGCTCAACAGGCTCCAGGTGATCGCGATCCGGCCCGTCGAGACAGGGACCAGTTTGGCGAAAGCCTGTTCGCTGAGGTCGAGTTGACCGGGCGCGCAGGGCAGCGGACATTCGTTGGTGATCCGGACCGTGACGGAGGCGCCGCTCGCCGTCCGAACGAGCACGTATGCCCCGCAGGCTCTGGACGTCTCGTAGTCGGTGGTATTCATCGCCGCGATCATCATGTCGCCGCTCGGCCCGTACGAGCAGGCGCCGTCCCCTACCCCGGCCTTGTAGACCGTGGCGACTCCCTGGTACGTGGTCTTGGGCCGGATTCGCCCGGCCAAGGATGTCGTGACGGGACCCGTCCGTGGCCGAGCCGATGACCGCGCCGGCGAGGCGGTAGGAGAGGTCTTCGGCGTGGCCGCGGGGCTCGTCCGAGCACTCGGTGAGGCAGCGGACGGAGACGGCGTGGACGGCTTCCGCCCTGGCGACGTCGGCGCAGCCGTCCCCTTGTACTCGGCAACGGCCGTGGCCGAGGCCTGCCCCTCATCGGCCTTGCGGTCGGGTTTCATTGCCACGACCAGGCAGACCAGAAGTCCAGCGGCGACCAACACCGCGGTAGTGCCCATCATCAGTCCGCGTCGGCGTCTGCGCTGCCGCGCGGCCTGTCTTGTTCCCTGCATGTGCATCCGTTCGGAAGAGCGAGCCGGTGTTTCGCTGCTCAGTAGCCGCGCGAGGCGAAAAGGTTGCCGTCGATCTTCCATCGAATCGGATCACGGGAGGTCGACAGCCAGCGCACAAAGCCCGCTCTGCGACGAAGGACCGTCTCGCGAGGCGACAACAAGGCACCCGAACGGGCCCTGCTCCGGGCGGAATACAGGCCCACTTCTTCAACTACTCAGTCTGTCCTCCGCCTTTGACCACGGCGGTCCCAGCTGACGGGGACTGCCGGTCGGCGATGTCGGCAGGGCTCAGCACACAGAACTCGTGACCGTCGGGGTCGGCCATCACCACCCAGTCGACGTCCCCTTGGCCTATGTCGATCCGCGTTGCCCCGAGGGAGACGAGCCGGTCGACCTCCGTCTGCTGGTCACTGCCGGCCGGTGGAGCGAGGTCGAAGTGCAGCCGTTCCTTCCCCGTCTTCGGCATCAGGGGTGGACCACCCCACGTGACCTTCGGACCACCCTGCGGTGAGCGGATCGCGGTCTCCTCGTCCTGGTCCCAGACCAGCGGCCAGCCCAGCGCTCGACTCCAGAAGTACCCGGTCTCTTGCGAACCGTCGCCCGCCAGCGCCCCGATGAATCCACACTCGGCGAGGAAACTGTTGCCCGGCTCGGTGACACAGAACTCATTGCCCTCGGGGTCGGCGAGCACGACATGCCCCTCCTCCGGGCGTTGGCCGATGTCGATGTGCCGGGCGCCAAGTTGGAGCGCCCTCTCCACCACGTGCTTCTGATCGTCGAGGGACGTGCTCGTCAGATCGAAGTGCATGTGGTTCTGACCCGTCTTCCGCTCCTGGGTCGGGAGGAAGCGGAGCCGGAACCCGGTGTCATCGCTGGGAAGCAGTGTGATGCCGTCGGAGGTGTCGTCAGAGGTCTCCCAGCGGAGAAAGTCCGCCCAGAAGCGCGCGAGACGGAGCGGGTCGTGCGCATCGAAGCAGAGCGCGTGCAGCTGAGAAGTCATCGGTAGCTCTCCTGGTAGAGGCAGGCGGCTCGTGCTGGAGCCTGCCCAGCCGTTGCCACCCGGTCAACTGATTAAGCCCCACGCTCGACTGCTGCTGAGCACACGCGAAACGGCAGTCCGTCCACGACCTCACAGGCTCACGAGGAGGCCCCGGGGAACGATGCCTTGGGGCTCCGCTGACGTACCAGATTGTTTCCCGCCTCGCGGACATCTACAGGGGCCGGCTGACCACTGCGGTGACGTCCGCGTCGACGGTGGCCGTCTGGTACCTGGGCGCATGGTTGCGGTCCCGCGATGCACTTGGTGTGCTACTTCGTCGCCCTCGACGACACGCGGGGTCGGCTGCTGCTCGTCGCACACCGCAAGGCGGGCTGTGGCTGCCGGCCGGCGGGCCCGTCGAGCCGGGTGAGAACCCGCGGTCCGCGATGGTCCGTTGAGAGCCGACGTCGCCGCGGAGGGCCTCCGTATCGGATCAACCATCTCAACCGTCGACGAGCCCGCGAAGGAGTCCCAGGCCCGTCTCCCAATCGCCCACGTCGCTACCGGAGTTGATGTGGCCGTGGCTTCCGATGAGATGCCATTGCGCCCGCCACTCGCGCGCGAAAAGGGCGGACGTCGTCGGGTCGCAATACGGGTCGTCGTCGCTGGCCGCCACCAGGCTCGGGCACGGCAGCGGGCGAGCGGACAGGTCCACGAACGTCGATGCGGCCTCACGTGGGAACGCCGATCCCCGGGGATCGGGCGGGGCGACCAGGAACGCGGCCTCCGTGCCGGTTCGCGCCTGCTCCAGCCAGTGCGCGGCTGCCCAGCAGCCCAGGCTGTGAGCCACCAACACCACCTGCCGGTCGCGCCGGGAGGCGATCCCGTAGGCGGCCTGGATCGCGGCAACCCAGTCCGACAGGTCCGGCGCACTCCACGAGGCCGGCGCGACCCGGACCGCTGCGGGACCCCATCGCTGCTCCCACAAGGTCTGCCAGTGCTTCTCATCCGAACCGTCGATCCCAGGGATGATGACGTACGCGACCATCGCCTGCCCCTCTTCCCATCGTGACCTCCGCACATCGCGGGGGCACCCCGGGGTGAGTCTCGATGGACCAGCGGCAACGATCGAGCTCAGCAAGTGATCTCAAAGAAAGTGGCGGTCACAACGATGGAATCACTCGACGAGATCGACCGAGCCATCCTGGAACTGCTCCAGACCGACGGCCGGCTCACCGGAGCCGAGGTCGGACGCCGAGTCGGGCTGTCCCAACCGGCGGCCGGCGCCCGCATCCAGCGCCTGGAGAAGAACGGGATCATCACCGGCTACCGCGCCGTCGTCGCCCCGGCCGCGGTCGGACTGAACATCCATGCCGTCGTCCGACTGCGCACCACCCACGCGCAGTTGTCCCAAGCCCTCGCCCTTGCCGCCCGGACGCCCGAGGTCACCTCGACCCTCCGGGTGACCGGCGAGGACTGCCTGCTGCTCGACGTGCACTGTTCCCACGCCGAACGCCTTGAACAGGTCGTCGACTCCCTCGCCCGATACGGACCGGTCACCACGTCGCTCGTCCTGCGCAGCTACCCGCCCAAGGCGTTGCCTACGACAGCGTCAACAGGGTTCTGACCGGCGGCACTTGGCCCGCACTCCCCTTGCCCGAAGACCCTCCGCCTACCCGAAGACCCTCCGCTTGATTTCCTGGCGGTAGTCCTCAAGCGTCCTGTCGAGGTGCACGGCGGTGGCCTGCGCCGCGGCTTCCGGCCGGCCGTCACGTACGGCTTCGTAGATGGCGGCGTGCTCCTCGACGGCAGCCTCGGACTGAGCAGTGAGCGTGTCGTGGATACCGAGGGCACTGGACTGTCTCTGCAGCCGACGTGCGTCGCGCACGGCGTCCACCAGGAAGCTGTTGTGGGAGGCTGCCGCGACTGCGGCGTGGAAGTCGTCGTCGGCCTGGTTGAACACCTCGACCTGCCCGTGGACGAAACCGTGACGGCACGTCTCCACGGCCACCTCCATCGCCCGGAGTTCAGCAGGGGTCGCACTCGTCGCCGCGATGCTGGCCGCGGCCATCTCCTGGATCCTGCGGAACTGGAACAGCATGAAGATGTGGTCCAGGTCGGTGGGCCGGAAGAACCCGCCCCAGCGACTGGCACTCAGCATGCCTTCGTCGTCCGCGACGAAGAGACCACGGCCCTTGTGCGCCCGGATCCGCCCGAGGGCGGAAAGGATCTTGACGGCCTCGCGCACCACCGCCCTGCTGGTGCCCAACCGCCCGGCCAGATCGTTCTCTGTCGGCAGCCGGTCGCCGGGGGCCAGACCCGACTCGGCGATGAACTCCAGGATCCGCTCCGCTACGAGCTCATAGCCCGGACGGTAGTCGCGCCCCGTGTCCGCCCCTCCACCCAAAGCCGTCACCCCTGTCGCTGGTCTCACAGAGCGAGCCCGCCCCTGCGTGGTCACTCTACTGAACACTTCGCTCGGTCAAATGAATCGTACTTATCTTGCAGGGACTCCGGCAACTACTCGACACCGCGCGCCGCAAATTTCGCCATAAACTCTAAGAATTGGTGCGAACTGACAGGTCAAGTGGTCAGTGAATCCAATTTTTGGCCTGCACATCTCCTTGACCAGAGCTCATATAAGGCGCCTAATTTCGGAGCGACGACCCCCTGGACGCCCGCCACGTAATGGAGTCACCCATGACCGCGATGAAGCAGTCTGTTGTCCCAAGCAAGGCGCTGGCCAAACGACGATCGGTTCTCCTCGCGGGGTGCGTGACCCTCGTGGTCGCGGCGGCCACGGCCTGCGGTGGCGGCGCCACAAGCACGAACAGCAAGGACGGCTTCAACCAGGTGCCACAGAAGGACGGGACCCTGACCGTGTGGGTGGACTCGACCCGGGTGGCCGCCGCGAAGCTCTACCAGAAGCTCCACCCGGACGTGAAGCTCAACATCGTCACCTACGACGGCGACGCCAACGGATCGAACTACCTGCAGACGAAGGTCCAGCTCTTCAACCGCACCGGCAAGGGCTGGCCGGACGTCGTCTTCAGCTCGCAGAACAACGAGGTGACCTGGGCGGTCGACGCCAACTTCGCGGCCCCCTTGAACAAGGGGCTGGTCCCTGCGCAGACCCTCGGGAAGTTCGCCGAGGGCGCCAACGACGTCTGCACGGTGGGCGGCACGGTCTACTGCCTGCGCAACGACCTCTCGCAGGCCGTGCTCTGGTACAACGCGCCGCTGATGAAGCAGTTCGGCTACACGGTGCCCACGACCTGGGAGGAGTACCAGCAGCTCGGCGAGAAGGTGGCCGCCGAGCACCCCGGGTACCTGGTGGGCGACGCCGGCGACTCCTTCACTCCGGAGATCTACCTGTGGGCCGGCAAATGCGGTGCCAACCACATCACCGGTGCCAAGGCCGTCTCCGTGAACACCACCAGCGCCGAGTGCACGAAGATGGCCGCGCTCATGGACGTACTGATCAAGAACAAGTCCATGTCCATCAGCGGGGTCTTCAGCACCGACTTCGGCAAGAACAAGGCCGACAAGGTGCTGATCATGCCCGGCCCCTCCTGGTACGGCGGCGCGGTGTTCAAGGACACCTTCAAGACGCCGGCCAAGCAGATCGCGGCGGCGCCCATACCCCAGTGGAGCGGTGAGACGTCACCGTCGACCGGCAACGTGGGCGGCGGTACCTGGCTGCTGTCCCAGCACTCCGAACGCATCAAGGCAGCCACCGACTTCCTCACCTGGGTCACGACGGACGACGCCTACCAGGGCAAGGTCGCACCCGGCTTCCCCGCTTACGCCCCGGCGGCGGAGAGCTGGTTGAAGCAGCAGAACGCATCCGGCTACTTCGCGGGGGACCTCCACGTGCTGAAGGACGCCTCCACCCAGGTCTGGCCGGGCTGGGGCTCGGGCCAGTTCAGCCAGGAGGCGATCTGGGCCGCGACGGTCAAGCCCGGTCTGACGCAGGGCAAGACCATCGTCTCGCTGCTGCCCGCCTGGCAGGACTCCATCGTCAAGTACGCCCAGTCCAACGGGTACAAGGTCTCCAAGTGACCGCGACCCACTCCCCCGTCGGCTCTGTCCGTCGGCGTCCCCAGGGCGCCCGGCGGCAGGGCCGGGCGGGCGCCGCGTTCGTCGCCGCCTACCTCGTGCTGCTGATCGCGTTCGGTGTCGTCCCGACCGCCTACGCCGTCTACTTCGCTTTCAGCAACGCACAGGGCGCGTTCACCGGCTTCGACAACTTCGTCACCACGATGCGGGACTTCCGGTTCGTGCCGGCCCTCGGGCACGTGGGGCTCTACCTGCTGTTCTGGCTCGTCTCGCTCGTGGTGATCGTGGTCGGCCTCGCGTTGCTGCTGCACCGGCTCGCCTCCGGCGGCACCGGAAAGGCGCTGAGATTCCTCTTCTACATTCCCGGTGCCCTCGCGGGCGCCGCGAGCGTGCTGGTGTGGCTCTTCATGCTCGACCCCACGGTGAGCCCGGTCAGTTCACTCCTGGGCGCCCTCGGATACGACACGTTCGGCGAGGTCATCGCCCCCGGCCACCTGCCTCTGCTGTTCACGGTCATCGCGTTCTGGACCGGCGCGGGCGGCTGGATCGTCGTCATCTACGGCGCGCTCAACAACATCCCCAAGGACGTGATGGAGGCCGCCCGCATCGACGGGGCGGGTGCCTGGCAGACCGCCTGGCGGGTGCAGATCCCCATGCTGCGCAAATGGATCGTCTACATGGTGATCCTCGCCTTCGCCGGCGGCGCCCAACTCTTCGTCGAGCCCCAACTGCTGTCCCTGGCGAGTGTGGGAGTGGCGGGACGCGACTACTCGCTCAACCAGCTGTCGTACGACTTCGCCTTCCAGATGAACAACATCAACGGCGCCGCAGCCGTCTCCGTCGAGCTCCTGGTCGTGAGTCTGTCGGCCGCCGCCCTCTTCGTCGCACGGTCGGGATTCTTCGATGCCGAGTGAAACTCCCACGCACCCCGGTGTGCGTCCACGTCACGGAGAAGTCAGCGCGAGCCCCACGCCACGCAGGCCTGCGCGTACCCGCCGCCGCCCTCCCGCCCGGCGCTACGCGTCCCGGGCGCTGGTGGCCGTCGTACTGGTCGCGTTCACGGTGTTCTTCGTCCTGCCCGTGCTCTGGCTCGTCCTGGCCGCCACGAAGACGGACCACCAACTCGTGCACGGCAACCCGCTCTCCTTCGGCTCCTGGCACGCGCTCAGGGCCAACTGGCATGCGCTGACCGCCTTCCAGGACAACGCGATCCTGCTGTGGCTGCGCAACTCTGCGATCTACGCGGGCATTTCCCTGGTCATCACGCTCTGCGTAGCCGTGCCAGCCGGTTACGCGCTGGCGATGACGGAGTTCCGCGGCCGGCGCGCTCTGCTCGTCGCCACGCTGATCGTGATGCTGATGCCGAACGCGACGCTGGTGGTTCCCCTGTTCCTGGAGCTCAACGCGGTGCATCTCATCGGGACGATGTGGTCGATCATCCTGCCGTACTCGTTCTATCCGTTCGGGGTGTATCTGACGTACATCTACTTCACCACCGCGGTGCCCCGTGATCTGCTGGCGGCCGCCCGCATCGACGGCTGCGGCGAGTTCGGGGTCTTCCGGCACATCGCCCTTCCCCTCGCGTCGCCCGTCGTCGCGCTCGTCGGCTTCTTCAGCTTCGTGGCCAACTGGACCAACTACTTCCTGCCCTACGTGATGCTGCCCGAGAGCGACCAGATGCCGGTGCAGGTGGGTGTCGGCACCCTGCTCAGCAGCGTGCCCTCCTTCAACCCGACGGTCGGATCCCTCGCCATCGAGCGGCCTCAACTCGCCCTGGCCACCTTGGTCGCGATCACTCCGGTCCTGGTCGTCTTCCTCTTCTCGCAGCGCTTCCTGGTCACCGGAATGCTCGCCGGCGCCACCAAGGAATGAGGGAGCGGACCGTCGTCCCGCCAACCTCCGCGCGCTTCCCCTGTGTTCCTCTGCCGAACGGAGACGTTCCCATGCCCTTCAGTCCTGCCGATCGCACTGCCGGCGAGGACACCGCCTCCTCCGACGGCCCGGTGTCCTCCGCCGGAGTGCGAGCCAGTGTGCCCTTGCTCGAACCTCCCGGCTGGGCGCCGGCACAGCGCGCGCTGTTCGACCTGCTCGACCACGCGTGGCGCCGTTTCGAGCGGGAGTTCACCGGCCCGGACGGGCGCCTGAACTACAACGGGCGGCTCTCCACCCGTGACGGCGTCGACGACTTCTACGAGGCGTTCTTCAACTGGCCCCAGCTGTATCTGCTCGGCGGCGCGGACGACCTGCTGCCTGCGAGCGAGAGGCACTGGGAGGGCGTCACCCGCCAGTTGACCGAACTGGGCATGCTCCAGGACGAGTTCGAGCGCGGTTACGACTGGTTCCACCAGGGCGAGAGTCTGCTGCTGCTGTACTTCCTGTGCATGGCGGCCCCGGAGCGCTGGTCGCAACGCGCCCTGCGATTCGCCGAGTTGTACGTCGATCCGGCGAAGGGCAACTACGACCCCGAGCACCGCATCATCAAGCGCCCGCACAACGGCAGCGACCCCGAACGGCGCGGTCTGTCCGACAGCGACTCCTACCCCTGGCTGCCCAAGGAAGCGGAGCTGTACGGCTTTCCGCTCGACTGGATCCAGTCGGCCGACAGCCCCGTACCCCCGCTGTCCACGGACCCGCGCCTCGGCAGCGAGATGCGCGACCGCATGGGCAGCGGCGACACCGCGGTGAACCTCGCCGCGGCCGGGCTGGTCCTCAACGCCTGGATCCTGTCCGGCGAGGCACGCTACCGCGACTGGATCGTCGAGTACGTCGGCGCATGGCGTGAGCGCGCGAAGGCCAACGGGGGCGTGATACCCGACAACGTCGGCCCGGACGGCACGGTCGGCGGCCTCCTCGAAGGCCGTTGGTACGGCGGGCACTACGGCTGGTCCTGGCCGCACGGCTGGCACAGCGTCGGCCACGCGGCCTGCGTGGCGGCACTCGCGGCGGCGACGGTCACCGGTGACGACGACTACCTCTCCATGGTCACGACCAGCCTCGACACGCTCATCGGTCACGGCAAGGTGATGGCCTTCACCGAGGCCGATTCCAGCCTTCCCGCCAAGTGGCTCGCCCAACTCGGTCCGGACATCCACACACCCACCCTGCACATCCCCTTCCGCCACAACGACTCCGGATGGTTCGACCACAACCCCGTCACCCCCGCCGTCCCGGTGGCGCTGTGGCATCACACGGCCGCTGCTGCCGACCGGGCCCGGCTGGAGGGACTGCGCGATGCCGGCGGACTCGACTGGCGTGACGTTCGAGCCTTCCGGGCCAAGGAGGAGTCCGGGCACGAGGAGGCGTGGTTCGCCTTCCTCGCCGGCGACGATCCCGGCTACCCGGAACGGATCCTCGCCGCAGCCCAGGCCCAGGTCCGCCACCGTCTCGCCCGCATGGACCGCTACCGCGACCTGGACGTGGCCGAGGAGGACATCCACGTATGGCAGCAGTCGAACCCGATGGTCACCGAGGCGCTGGTACAGCTGACGTGGGGCGGACCCCAGGTCCTCTACAACGGTGGTCTGCAGCAGGCACGAGTGCGCTACTACGACGGCGAGGCGCGCCGCGCGGGACTGCCGCCCGAGGTGGCTGCCCTGGTGACCTCGATCGCCCCTGAGGCCACGGTCATCGAGTTGGTCAACCTCTCCGCCGACCGCGCTCGGACGGTCGTCGTCCAGGCCGGTGCCTTCGCCGAACACACGATCACCTCGGTGCGCTACACGACATGCGAGGACGACTCGTGGGTCGGGGACATGTACGACTACGGCCACGGTGAGCCGGCCGTCACCGAGGCGGAAGCGCCTGTCGGCAGCTCCCTGTTGACCGTTGTGCTGCCTGCCTCCACCCGCATACGGCTCACGCTCCGGCTGAGCCTGCGGTCGCGGACACCCACCTACCGCACGCCGTTCTCCGCGGATGCACCCATGGAGTCCGGCGCCGACCTTCCCAGCGGGGAGGTCGGCGAGTGAAACGGGTCGCCCAGGAACCGTGGCCCGACCGAGGCACCAACAACCCCTCCTAGGACACAGGCGGCGTACGGGCTTCCGGAGCTGCGCCGCGCAACGAGGTAAGGAGATCAACACCATGAGACCCGCACGGCTCATCGTGGGACTGCTGCAGACCCTGCTGGTGGCAACGGCCGTCGTCCTGCCCGCACAGGCGGCGCACGCGGCAGACACCAGCTTCTATGTGGACCCCACCAACGGCAGTGACAGCAACTCGGGAACCAGCACATCGGCGGCCTTCAAGACGATCGCCAAGGCACGCGACATGGTCCGCACGGTGAACTCGGCCATGTCCGGGGACATCGTCGTGAATCTGCGCGGGGGCACGTACCCCCTCACCGGCCCGGTCGACTTCACCACCGCCGACTCGGGAACCAACGGCCACAACGTCATCTACAAGGCGTACGGCTCGGAGACCCCGGTCGTCTCCAGCGCAAAGTCCATCACCGGCTGGACATCGGCCGGCAACGGCCAGTACAAGGCATCGGTCGGCAACCTCGACTTCCGGCAGCTCTACGTCAACGGCGTACGGGCCACGCGCGCCCGCTACCCGGACGTCGGCTCCAACTTCCAATTGCAGGGCAGCGACAAGACGGCCCAGGTACTGAAGGTCCTCAGCTCCCAGATGGCGAACTGGGACCACTTCAGCCGCGTCGAGATGGTGCTGCAACTGCAGTGGGCCGAGAACTACCTGCGGCTGAAGTCGTACACCACGAGCGGCGGCCTGGCGAGCGTCTCGATCCAGGACCACGAGGCCGGCATCCTCTTCCAACGGCCGTATCCACTGCTGTCCAACGGCTCTCCCCTGCACTTCGAGAACGCCCACGAATTCCTCACCGAGCCCGGCGAGTTCTACCTCGACAAGGACGCGCAGACGCTCTACTACCTCCCCCGGGCGGGCGAGACCATGGCGTCGGCCACCGTGCAGGTCCCGACTCTGCAGACGCTCTTCGACATCAAGGGAGACAGCCTCAACTCCCCCGTCCACAACCTGGAGTTCTCGGGCATCACCTTCACCCAGACCAACTGGACCGAGGCCAGTGACAACGGCCTCCTCAACGGTCAGGGCGGCAACTACAACATCTCCGCCGACCCCAGCAACAAGCAGTACGTCGACCGCCCGCCGGCCGGGGTCTACGCCGCGAACGCCGACAACCTGTCCTTCGCCGGCAACACCTTCACGAAGATGGGCTCGACCGCCCTGGACCTGCACCACGGCGTCCACAACTCCGCGGTCACCGGAAACGTCGTCCAGGACATCGCCGGCAACGGGATCACGGTGGGCAAGTTCTCGGATCCCGACGTCGAGTACCACACCGTGTACAACCCGCCCACCTCACCCGCGGGTGAGGACGCGCGTGAGGTCGTCAGTGGTGTCACCGTCACCAACAACCTGATCAACCGCACCGGTCAGGACTATCTCGGCACCGCGGGCATCAACGCGGGCTTCGTGCACGGCACCACCATCGACCACAACGACATCTCCGACTCCCCCTGGGCCGGGATCTCCCTCGGCTGGGGCTGGCAGTCCGCTGCCAACGCGGAGGGCGACAACTCCGTCAGCTACAACCGCATCGGCAACGTCGTGAACCAACTGTGCGACACGGCGGGCATCTACCACCTCTCCAACGACCCCGGAACGGTGATCAACAACAACTACATCCACGACGTGGTCCGCACGCCCACCGCGTGTTCCTCCGGCGCGGGCGGCATCTACCTCGACGAGGGCTCCAGCAACATGACCGTGGCGAACAACGTCCTGTCGCACACGGACGACTTCATCATCCGGAACGTCAACGGCCCCAACGTCACCCTCTCCAACAACACGACCACGGGCACCGCCGTGATCCAGGCCTCGGGTCTTCAGTCGGCCTATCAAGGACTGCCGGCAAAGATCAATCTCGCCTACGGCAGGACAGCCACCGCGTCCTCCGTCTACAGCTCCAACTGGGCACCGCCCAAGGCCAATGACAACGACCAGACGACCGGTTGGTCCCCCACCGGAAGCGACACCTCGGCCTGGTGGCAGGTGGACCTCGGCAGTGCGTACACACTCGGTCAGTTCTCGTTCACCACCCGCCAGGACGTCGACCAGCCCGAGACCCGGAGCAACTTCGAGATACGCGGCTCCAACGACCCCACGTTCGCCGACTACACGGTGCTGGGACGGCAGGACGCCACGGTCCTCCCGTACAACGCGACACTGACGGCCAAGATCGACGCACGACAGAGGTTCCGGTACGTGCGCGTCGCCAAGACCGACGGCGGCTACTTCTACATCGGCGACTTCAGCGTGCAGCAGGCCGGCGGCGCGCTGGAGAACTCGCCCACCACTCCATCCTTCAACGCGTCGACGTACTACACGATCAAGAACGTCAACAGCGGCCTGCTGGCCGACGTTTACCAAGGATCGACCGCGGACAACGCGAGCGTGGTCCAGTGGCAGAGCAACTCGGGCGCCAACCAGCAGTGGAACGTCCTGCGGGTCAGCGGCAACCTCTACAAGATCGTCAACCGGAACAGCGCCAAGGCCCTCGGCATCTCCAACGCCTCCCACGCCAAGGGCGCGGCGCTGGTCCAGATGACCTACAACGGTGGCAACAACCAGCTCTGGTATTTCCAACCGACCAGCAGCGGATACGTCATCCGCAACTTCGAGAGCCGACAGGCCCTGGAGGTTCCCGGCGACTCGACCACCGCAGGAACCGCGCTCGGCCAGTGGACACCACTGAACCAGACCAACCAGCTCTGGACCATCCAGTGACGCCCTTCGGTTGACATCAACTCACCGCCTCCGGCTCGTTATAGGGCGAGGATCTGCCACTGTTCTTGGGAGGCTCGGTCGTAGGTCCACTGATCGACGTTGGCCCCGTCCTCAGTGGACCCGCCGTCCACATTGAGCGAGAGTCCGCTCAAGCGGTTGGTCAGGTAGTAGTAGCCATCGCCGGTGGGAGTCACGGCCCAGTGCTGTTGCGGCACACCGTCGTCCGACCAGATACCCACGTTGCCGCCGTCGGCGCGGGAGAGGCCGGCGACTTCCATCAGCTTCCCGCTGTTGACGTTCTTGATCTTGTAGTAGCCGTCGCCGGTGGATATGAAGGTCCACTTCTGTGCCGTGTTGTTCAGCCAGGGCCACTGCTGGACGTTGCTGCCGTTCGCGGTGCCGAAGTTGTAGACGTCGGCCACCTGACCGCTCTTGCGGTTGACCAGGCGGTAGACCGTCGAGTCGCCGGGCAGGACTCGCGACTGCAGGACCGGCTTGGCGGTCCTGCCGCCGATTCTGATCCCGCCGACGTTGGCGTAGCCGCCGGTGCCGGCGGCGGCCCGGATACGCACGTACCCCGCGGGCCCGGCCGGCCACTCGGCCACTTTGGTGGCGCGGTCGCCCGTCCACGTACCGGCCGCGACCTGTGTGAACGTCACGCCATCGGTACTGGTGTGGACGGTGTAGGAAGTGATGTCCCCGTCCGTGGTCCCGGTACGGCTCCACTGCTTGGGCAGGTACTCCAGCGTCGAGATGTCGCTCCACACTCCGCCCAGGTCGATGGTGATCGCCTGCGGGAGCGACAGGCTCCAGGTCGACCAGCAGGTCTCGAAGCCCTTGTCGCTCAGCCCGTCGATCGCGTTCATGGGCCCTTCGCCGGTGTGGAAGCCGGTCGCGTACGCGCTGACCGGGGTCACCGGGTGCTCCGCGCGCAGCATCTGCGTCGGGAGCGCCGGCCGTGAGGTGTCGGGGCTCCAGGCTGCTCCGACCTCGGAGAGCCGGGTCACGATGTTCGTGTCCAGGACACCGTCGCGGTTGGGCGGGCAGTTGAGGATGAACGAGGTGTACTTCGGTTCCAGATCCGCCAGATGGGACAGGATCGACGACTTGCTCAACGGGTCGGTGGTCGGCGTGGAGGGGTGCCAGAACCATCCGTCGCTGACGGTCTGGCCCTGCAGGGACGCGTAGGTGTTACCGGCCGGGGAGGTGACGCCCAACGGCTCCTCGAAGTAGATCGCGTCCCCGAGAAAGGGCACCGACAGCCCACCGTGGTCGATCATGACGATGTCCGGCTGGAGTGACTTCACGTGCTCCCGGATGCGCTGGTACGAGACGGCCGACTGACCCATCTGCCAGGCGTAGCCGTCGGTGACGAACATGTCGATGGCGCCGTAGTTGGTGAGCAGTTCGGTGATCTGGTTCAGGATGTACGTCAGATCAGTCGGCTGGATCACCTGGTCCGCGGCCACGCCGTGACGGGTGTCGTAGGCCTGCACGGTGTAACTGCGGTCCCAGATCGAGAAGTACAGGCCCACCTTCAGGCCTTTGGCCCGGAACGCCGTGACGTACTGGGCGACGATGTCGTGCGGGTAGGAGCTGTTGGCGACGTTGTAGTCGTTGTACGCGCTCGGCCACAGGCAGAACCCGTCGTGGTGCTTGGTCGTCAGCACCCCGTAGGTCATCTTCGCCGCCGCGGCCGTCGCCGCCCACTGGGCACAGTCCACCGCCGACGGGGCGAACAGCTTCGGGTTCTGGTTCGGCGCGGCCCACTCCTCGTTGGTGAACGTGCCCATGTTGAAGTGGTTGAACATGCCGAACCGCATGTTCACCAAGTTGCTCAGATTGGTCTGCGGGCCGGCCGCCACCGCCTCGGCCACCAGGCCCGATAAGGCCGGCAGCACAGGCAGCGCGGTCGCCGCCGCCGCGACACCTGCGGCGCCCAACAGCGTTCGCCGGTGCAGTCTTCCAGAAGACATGATCACACTCCCAGTTCCATATGGCGGGGAAGAGACCGTGCGTGCCAGGGCAGAGTGCGCAGGGAAAGCCCAACGGTCGAGCGGGCGTTGAGGCGCCGCGCTCACGGGTCCCAAGCGCCAGGTGTTACGCATGAAGTTCGAGCATGTGACCCACTGGTGTCAACGGCTTTGCAGGGATGAATCCCGCCCAGGTGACGGCGTTTTAGACGTGATGGCGATGTATGCTTCTGTTCATCCCCCGATAGACATGCCATGTATGCACGCTGCTGTCCTGGACGAGGCGCCGCCATCTCCCCAGGGGGTGACCAACACAGTCGTGGCCGTCGGCGTGTTCAAACACCCGGCTATCATCAACGTCGCCCTCTTCAGAACCCGCCGGAGGAATTCCCGGGACGCCGCCTAGGCAAGGAGTTCGCTTTGTCCCTGTCGGACAGAGCCATCGAGCAGATCCGGGAGCTGATCCGGACAGGAGCGCTGCCTCCCGGGTCGAAGCTGCCGCCGGAACCGGATCTGGCCGCTCAGCTGGGACTGTCCCGCAACCTGGCGCGCGAGGCGGTCAAGGCCCTTGCCGTAGCGCGGGTGTTGGAGGTACGACGCGGCGACGGCACCTACGTCACCAGCCTTCAGCCCGGCGTCCTGCTCGAAGGCCTCGGCAGCGCAGTGGAGTTGCTCCAGAGCGACTCGGGTGCGCTGCTGGATCTCATGGAGGTACGGCGGTTGCTCGAGCCTCCAGCCGCCGCGCTGGCCGCCGTTCGTATGTCGGACGAAGCGCTGGCCGAGGTGAAGCAGCACCTGGACGCGATGCGCGAGGCCCGTGAGGACGTCGAGTTGCTGAACGCCCATGACGCGGCTTTCCACCGTGCTGTCGCCTCGGCCACCGCCAACGAAACGCTCCTGACCATCCTGGACGGGATCTCCGGCAGTACTCTGCGTGCCCGCATCTGGCGCGGACTTGTCGACTCCCAGGCGGCGGGACGGACGCTGGCCGAGCATGAAGCCATCTACGACGCGTTGGCCGTCGGCGACGCCTCTCTCAGCCAGGCAGCCGCGCTCATGCACGTCAACAGCACCGAGCGGTGGCTGCGGGAACACCTGAAGTCCGAGCACCGCAGGTCAACCGACTTGGCCGGGTTGGTCTGAGTGTCCGCGACCGCCGCCTCACCCCGACCGCCTGACCATCAGCTCAAGTCCCCTGGCGCGCCGCGCTCGCGACGTCCTTGCGGGTCACGGCCAGATGGACGACCAGGCCGAGGATGACCGCGAGGAACAGCACGCTGGTGACGACGGTGCCCAGACCCACTCCCCCGTCGCCGGTCGGCTGGGACAGGTAGTCGCCGATCGAGGCGCCGAGCGGGCGGGTGAGGATGTACGCGATCCAGAAGCCCCACACCGCGTCCAGCCCGAGCGTGAAGTGCGCGAGCGCGACCGCGGCGATGGCCAGGCCGAACAGCACCGCGGAGAGCCAGTAGCCGAGGTTCATGCGCTCGGACACCAGGTCACCGGCGGCCGTACCGAGCGCGAAGGTGAACAGCACGGCCAGCCAGTAGAACGACTCACGGCTCGTGGTGTCGATGCTGTGGATGGACAGGGTCCGCTCACGCCGGTACCAGACGACGAACACGATCGCGAGGAGGAGCGCGAACACCGTGGTGCTCGTCTCCAGCGGTACGCCCATGTTGTCGGTGAGGTTGTCGCTGATGAGGGTGCCGACCACGCTGATCAGGGCGACGGCGAGCCAGTACACGCCCGCGCGGTAGGCGGTCGTACGGAACTGCACGACCAGGACGACGGCGAGCAGCGCGCTCATGAGCACGGACACGCCCGTCAGGCCCAGGCCTGCCTTCTCGTTCAGGAGGTCGGCCGCGGTCTCGCCGACGGTCGTGCACAGGACCTTGATGATCCAGAAGTAGGCGGTGACCTCGGGAACCTTGTTCCAGCGCAGGCGGTGGGAAGGCCGGGCGCCGGCCCCCGTGCCCGCTTCGGTCTCAGGTGTATCGGAGAGTTCATGGGTCATGGGGCGTGACGCTGCCAGGGGTTGCCTGAACGCATCCTGACTGCCGCGCGGCGCACCGCACCCGACCGAGTCCGGCCTGATCACTTTGGGCTCATGCACTCCCGTACCGCGTCCTGGCTGCGACACCGACTCGGCCGCGCCGTGATCCTGTCCTACGTCCTCGCCCTGTTCGTACCCCAACCCGGTCTGTGGCTCCGCCGCCCTCTCCTCTTACCGCCGGCGCACCTGACACTGCACATCGCGCCGCTCCTGCTGTCCCTGGTGCTGTTCTCGGCCGGGCTCCAGGTTCCCGCCCGCGCGCTGGGCCGCCTGCTGCGACGCCCGAAGGCGCTGCTCGCCGGCATCGTGCTGCATCTCGCCATCCCGCTGACGGTCGTACCGTTCATCGCTTTCCTGCTGTCGCACACGCCCGACAGCGACGGCGGCAGCGGACTGCTCACGGCACTGATCCTGATCGTGGCGATGCCCGTCGCCGCGGGGGCCACCGTGTGGACCGACAGGGGCGAGGGAGATCAGCCGACGATGGTGGGGCTCGTCCTGGCCTCCACCCTCCTGAGCCCGCTCACCACCCCCTTTCTGCTGCGGACCCTGGCGCCCCTGCTCAGTGGCGGCTACGCGCACACCCTGGCCACCACCGGCCACCTCGCTGAGAGCGGATTCGGCCTGACCACCGTGGTCCTGCCCTGTGCCGCAGGCCTCGCGGGCGCGCTCGCCCTGCCCGCACGCAGGCTGCACCACCTTCAACTGGCGGTGACGCCGCCGGCCCTGATGGGCTCCGTGCTGCTGACCTACATCAACGCCAGCGGTGCCCTCGGCTCCGTCCTCAGTCGGCCGCGCCCGTTGCTGTTCGCCGCTGCCTTGGCCGTGGCCGCACTGGGGTGCCTGCTCTCCTTCGCGCTCGGCCGGACCGCCGCCCGACTGCTGCGCCTGGAGGCGGGAACCTCCTCGTCGTTGACGCTCGCCTGCGGCATGAACAACAGCAGCGCGAGCGCCGTCCTGATCACCACGTCGCTGCCCGACAAACCGCACCTGCTGCTGCCGGTCCTCGCCTACGGGCTGCTGCAGAAGACCGCGGCGAGCCGCATCGTCACCCGCCGTCCGCCGAGCCCGCTTCCTCCTGGCGCACCGGAACGAGCAAGGTGAAGGCGGCCGGGCGGCGACCGGTCAGGGAGAGCCTGCCGCCCAGGGAAACAGCCAGGTCACGGGCCAGGGACAGGCCGATACCGGATCCCGGTCCCGCCCCGGCAGGACCACGGTCGAACAGCCGGTCCGTCTCACCGTCGACGGCTCCCTCGTCGGTGACGTCGAAGGCGACGGCGTCCCCCAGATCGCGGGCCGTGAGGCGGACCGAGCCGTGGCCGTGCACGCGTGCGTTGTCGAGCAGGACGCCGAGAATCTCGGTGACGGGGGCGCCGGGAACGCGGACGTCGTCCGGCACCTCAAGACCTCCGCACTCCAGGCGCCTGCCCTCGCGGGCGAAGAGTCCGTGCCAGCGCTCGTCGGTCTCGCGCAGCAACCGCGGCACCGATGTGTCCGGTTCGGGCCGACGCGGCAAACCGTGGGAGCGGGACAGGCGCAGCACCTCCTCCACCGTGCCGTACAACCGGCGGGTGGTGGTCAGGGCCTCCTCCAGAGCAGGCCGCAATCTCGCGTCGTCGTCCTGGGCGAGGCCCGCCTCCAGGCCGAGTTGCAGCCCGGTCAGCGGGGTGCGCAGCTGGTGGGAGGCGTTCGCGGTGAAGTCCCTTTCGTGGCGCAGGAGTTCGGTCAGGCTGTGCAGCATCTCGTTGTGGGTGCGCGCGACCTGGTCGATCTCGGCGACGCTGCTGGGCGCGGCCCGGGCGCTCAGGTCGCCGGCCGTGACCGCCCGGCAGTGCCGGGAGAGATCCTCCAGCGGTGCGGCCAGCGCCCGTGCCTGCCGGCGGGCGACGAGCACGGCCACCGCGAGCGCGAGGGCGCAGACACCGGCGAGGACCAGCCAGGCGAGCAGAACGCGGTCGCGTACGTCGGATGCGGGCGACGCGGCCCGTACGACGCCGATCACACGCTCGTCGTGCGAGACGGGCACAGCGACGACCAGGTCACCGCCCGACCGGCCGCGCACCACCTCCGCGCCCAGCGCCCGCCGCACGGCTGCGTCGCCCGTGCGGGGACCGCTGCCTGCCCGCAGGTGCAGCGCGGGGTCGTACAGGCCCAGGCGTCCGCCGGCCGGTGGCGCGGGCAGTTCCACGGGGTCGCCGGTCACGTAGTCCGGGCTGACGCGCACGGCGCCCGAGAGGGCCGCCCGTTCCAGGTGAAGGTTCCGGAGGGACGGGCGCGGACCGACAAGGGCGGAACGACCGTGTTCACGGACAAGCTGAACAGCGTCACCATCACGACCGCCGCCGCCTCCACCGCTCCGACCGTCACCTCGGTCTCCAACACCGTCGTGTCACAACTCCGGGCACAGACAACCAAGTTCACCTCCCCGAAGGTCTCGCGGGTCGACCGGCACGCGGGCTCCACCGTGCTGCTCACCTACCAGGGCGACTCGGCCACCGACCCGGTCACCGGCAAGGTGGTGCGGGACGCGTTCGAGCGGTACGCCTTCCACCGGCAGGGGCACGAGGTGGACCTGACCCTGTCCGGCCCGGTGGGCGCCGACAACGTCGACCCGTGGCGGACCGTCAGCGACTCGTTCGCGTGGCGGTGAGCGGGATGGCCGCCTGGAGCGCGTACGACGACGTGAGGCTGGATGCCCGGGAGCTGTACCGCTTCTACCGGGCCGGCGAGGAGGAGACGCTCGCGCTGCGCGCGGTGTCGCTACGGGTCCGGTCGGGCGAGACAGTTGCTGTCGTCGGCCCCTCGGGCGCGGGCAAGTCGACCCTGCTCGCATGCCTGGCCGGACTCGACGAGCCGTCGGGCGGCGAGGTACGGGTGGCGGGCGTACGGATCAGCCACCGGCCCGAGACCGAACGCGCCCGGCTGCGCGCCCGGCACGTGGGCGTCCTTCTCCAGTCGCGCAACCTGTTGCCGCATCTGACCGTGCGGGACAACATCCGGCTCGCCCAGCGTGCCGTGCGCGGCCGACCCGCCGCGACCGCGCAGGCGCTGGTGCGGCAGGTGGGGCTGGAGCGGCGCGCGGGGGCGCTGCCCCGGCAGCTGTCCGGCGGTGAGCTGGCGCGCGCCGGGCTCGCCGTGGCCCTGGCCAATTCCCCGGACGTGCTGCTGGCCGACGAGCCGACCGGTGAACTCGACGGCGACACCGAGCAGTTGGTGCTGCGGATGCTGCGGGACCGGGCCGCGGAGGGTTGTGCGGTGCTGATCGTGACCCACAGCGCGGAGGCGGTGCGGGGCGCCGACCGCGTGGTCACGCTGGACGACGGGCGGGCCCATGAGGAACAACCGGGCTCCGCCGAGGCGAAGGAGCACGGTCATGTCCTGCGCTGATCTGCTCGTCTCCTGCCGGGGCGTCGCGCTCGCCTTCGGCCAAGGGCCCACCGCCGTGGTAGCCGTCCACGGCGCCGACCTGGACGTCCGCTCGGGCGACCGGCTGGCGATCGTCGGCCCGTCCGGGTCGGGGAAGTCGTCCCTGCTGCATCTGCTGGCCGGTCTCGAACGCCACACCAGCGGCAGCATCGACCGCCCCGGACTGAACGGGTCGCGCGACATCGGCCTGGTCTTCCAGGCCGACAGCCTAATCCCCGCTCTCGACGTCACGGAGAACACCGCGCTGCCACTGGTGCTGGCGGGCCGTCCGGAGAAGGAGACCCGCGGCCCGGTCGCCGAGGCGCTCGACGTGGTCGGCGCTGCCGGGCTGGCCGACCGGATGCCCGACGAGATCTCCGGCGGTCAGGCCCAACGAGTGGCCGTGGCCCGGGTTCTGGCGCACGCGCCCCGGCTGATCCTCGCCGACGAGCCCACCGGCCGCCTCGACCACGCCACCGGCGCCCGGGTTCTGGACGCCCTGCTGGCGGCGGCCGACCGGACGGGCGCCGCTCTCGTCGTCACCACCCACGACCCGGCGGTGGCCACCCGGCTCACCACTCGCCGGATCATGCGCGCCGGCCGACTGCTCCCGCCGGACCCAGCGCACTCGCCCGACAGCCCGGATGTACCGAGCGCGACGAAGGAACTGCCATGATCACCGCTTGGGTGCGCGGACTGGCCCGCCACCGCATCGGACGGCTCCTCGCGGCCGCAGCCGGGATCGCCCTCGCGGTCGCCCTGGTCGCCGCGCTCGGATCCTTCCTCACCGCGTCCAAGGCGACCATGACTCAGCGGGCGGTCCGCTCGGTCGCTGTGGACTGGCAGGTCGAGGTCCAGCCGGGCGCCGACCCGAACGCCGTGCTGTCCCTGGTGAAGGGAGCGGGAGGCACCAAGACCGCGCTGCCCGTGGAGTTCGCCCGCACCACCGGCTTCACCGCCACCGTGCAGGGCAGTACGCAGACCACGGGTCCAGGCGTGGCGCTCGGCCTCCCGGCCGGCTACCGCGGGCAGTTCCCCGACGAACTGCGCACCCTGTCCGGCTCGGGCACCGGCGTCCTGCTCGCCCAGCAGGCCGCGTCCAACCTGCACGCAGCTCCCGGCGACACCATCGGCGTACGGCTGCCCGGCGCCGGGCTGCGGCAGCTGCGGGTGGACGGCGTGGTCGACCTGCCCCAGGCCGACTCACTGTTCCAGAAGGTCGGCGCGCCCACCCAGTCCCAGCCGACCGCTCCTCCGGACAATGTCGTCCTGCTGCCCGCAGCACGGTTCGCCGCCCTCACACGCGGAGCCACCGGCGTCACCACGCAGATCCACGTGGCCCGCAACGCACAGCTGCCGTCCGATCCGGCCGCCGCCTTCAGCTCGGTGACCGGCGCCGCCCACAACGTGGAGGCCAAGTCGGCCGGCGGCGCGCTCGTCGGGAACAATCTCGGCGCGGCTCTCGACTCCGCGCGCCAGGACGCGCTCTACGCCCAGATCCTCTTCCTTTTCCTCGGTGTCCCCGGTGCCCTCCTGGCCGCGACCCTGACCGTGGCGGTCGCCTCGGCCGGCGGTGAACGGCGCCGCCGGGAGCAGGGTTTGCTGCGGCTGCGCGGGCTGCGGCCCCGTCAGATCACCGCGCTCGCGGGCGTGGAGGCCGCGCTGGTGGGGGTCGGCGGCGGCCTCGCGGGGCTCGCCCTGGCCGCGCTGACCGGCCGCCTCGCCTTCGGCGCCACCTCCTTCGGCACGACCGCGGGAGCCTGGTCGGTCTGGTACGCCATCGCCTTCATCCTCGGTGTGGCCGTGGCCGCCGGTGCCGTGCTCGTACCCGCCCTGCGGGATCTGCGCACGGTGACCGTCGCGGACACCAGGAGGGAGCCGGGGGCGTCCCGTTCACCCTGGTGGCTGCGGTGCGGCGTGGACTTCGCGCTGCTGATCGGGTCGTGGCTGGTCTTCCGCGCCTCCTCCGGAAACCAGTACGCCCTCGTCCTCGCCCCGGAGGGGGTGCCCAGCGTCTCCGTCTCGTACTGGGCCTTCCTCGGCCCGGCCCTGCTGTGGCTCGGCGCCGCCCTGCTGCTGTGGCGTCTGACCCTGCTGGCCCTCGCCCATGGCCGCCCGGCACTGGTCCGCCTCGCCCGTCCGCTGACCGCGACGCTCGCGGGGACCACCGCGTCCGTGCTGTCCCGCCGTCGGCGTCCGTTGGCCCGCTCGGTGGTGCTGCTCGCCCTCGCCGTGTCGTTCGCGATCTCCACGGCGGTCTTCAACGCCACCTACCGGCAGCAGTCCGAGGTCGACGCCCGCCTCACCAACGGCGCGGACGTCACCGTCACCGAACCACCCGGCGCCCGGATCCCGCCCAGCTCCGCAAGCGAGTTGAAGGTCTCCGGCGTCCGGCACGTCGAGCCCCTCCAACATCGCTACGCCTACGTCGGCTCCGACCTCCAGGACCTCTACGGCGTCCGGCCCGCCACCGTCACGAAGGCGACCTCGCTCCAGGACGCGTACTTCGCGGGCGGCACCGCGCGCCAACTGATGCAGCGGCTCGCCCAGCGCCCCGACAACCTGCTGGTCAGTGCGGAGACCGTGCACGACTTCCAGCTCTCCCCCGGCGACACGGTCAACCTCCGCGTCCAGGACGCCCGTACGAAGGCCCTGCGCACCGTGCCCTTCCACTACGCGGGGATCGTCAAGGAGTTCCCGACCGCGCCGAAGGACAGCTTCTTCGTCGCCAACGCCTCCTACGTGGCGAGGGCGACCGGCAGCGACGCGGTCGGCGCCTTTCTGCTCGACACGGGAGGCAGCCACCAGCAGCAGGTGGCCGCGCAATTGCGCAAGCAGCTCGGCACCGGGGCCACGGTCACCGACCTCACGCAGACGCGTGGCACGGTCGGCACGAGTCTGACCTCCGTCGACCTGGCCGGGCTGACCCGTATCGAGCTGGCCTTCGCGGTACTGCTGGCCGCCGGGTCGGGAGGACTCGTCCTCGCTCTGGGGCTCGCGGAGCGCCGCCGTACCTTCGCCGTCGCCACCGTCCTCGGCGCGAAGAGCGGTCAGCTGAGAAGCATGGTCCTCACCGAGGCACTGCTGCTGGCCACCGGTGGTCTGGCCGGCGGCGCGCTCATCGGATGGGCGTTGTCCGAGATGCTGGTGAAGGTCCTGACGGGCGTCTTCGACCCGCCGCCCGCGAGCCTGTCGGTGCCGGGCGGCTACCTGGCCCTGACCGCGGGCGCGGCCGTCGTCGCCGTACTGGCCGCCGCCCTGAACGGCATCCGAAGTGCGGGCCGGCCGGCGGTGGAGGAGCTGCGTGATCTGTGAGCGAAGGGGAGCGGACAGGCCGAGCGCCCCGCCCGCTCCTACGCTGTCCAGCATGCGTACGCACGCGACCGCCGACCGAAGCCGCCACCGCGTCCTCGTCGTGGAGGACGACGACACCATCGGCCGTCACCTGGAGGCCGGTCTGCGCGGCAACGGCTATGCGCCGACGTGGAGCCGGACGGGTTCCGCCGCTCTGGGCGAGGCCGCGCGGACCCGGTACGACGTCCTGCTGCTCGACCTCGGGCTGCCCGACATGGACGGTCTGGACGTCGCCCGTACCGTGCGGGCCCACCACCCGGACCTGCTGATCGTCATCCTCACCGCCCGCACGGACGACATCGACGTCATCGCCGGGCTGGACGCGGGGGCCGATGACTACCTCGTCAAACCGTTCAGCCTGACGGTGCTGCTGGCCCGGCTGCGCGCCCATCTGCGCCGCCGGGTCGTCGAGGCGCCGCCGCAGGAGCCCGTCCGGCTGGCCGACCTCGTCCTCGACGTCGCGGCCCGCCGCTGCACCTTCCATGACGAGGAAATCGAGCTGCGCCCCAAGGAGTTCGATCTGCTCGCCGTCCTGGCCCTGAACGCGGGTGCGGCCGTGTCGCGGGAGACGTTGATGGCGGAGGTCTGGGACGAGAACTGGTTCGGTTCCACCAAGACTCTGGACGTGACCATGGCCGGTCTGCGCCGCCGTCTCACCGAGACCGCGGGCACCTCCGCCCGGCTGCCCCGTATCACCACCTTGCGGGGGCACGGCTATCGGTTGGAACTCTGACGGACGAAGCCGCCGGCCGGCCTTCCGGCCCGCTGGTCGCCGGTTCAGTCCGCGTTGGGCCGGGCGAGGCCGTGGTCGTAGGCGAAGATCACGGCCTGGATGCGGTCGCGGGCTCCGATCTTGGCCAGGACGCGGCCTACGTGGGTCTTGACCGTGGACTCGGACAGGACGAACCGGGTGGCGATCTCGCCGTTCGTCCAGCCTTTGCCGACGGCGACGAGGATCTCGCGCTCGCGGTCGGTGAGGGAGCCGAGCATCGGATCCTCGACCGGGTCGTCGCGGTGAGCGGGCACGTGGCGGGCGAACTCGTCGAGGATGCGGCGGGTGAGGGCGGGCGCGATGACGGCGTCGCCGGAGGCGACCGCGCGGATGCCGGCGAGGAGTTCGTCGGGGCGTGCGTCCTTGAGGAGGAACCCGCTGGCGCCGGCACGGAGGGCGGCATGGACGTACTCGTCGAGATCGAAGGTCGTCAGCACGAGGACGCGCGAGCGGCCGCCGGAGGCGACGATGCGGCGGGTGGCCTCGATGCCGTCCATGCCGGGCATGCGGATGTCCATCAGCACGACGTCGGGGCGTAGTTCGGCGGTCTTGCGGACCGCTTCGGCGCCGTGGGCGGCCTCGCCGACGACGTCGGTCTCGGTGACGGAGTCGAGGAGGAGGTGGAAGCCGTAGCGTTGCAGCGCCTGGTCGTCCACGATGAGCACGGTCGTCATCGGTCACCACCTTGCGGCGTCAGGTCCAGGACGGCCTCGACGCTCCATCCTCCGCCGCCCGTCGGCCCCGCGCTGACGGTGCCCCCGTACAGTGCCGCCCGTTCCCGCATGCCCACCAGGCCCTGTCCTTCCTCGTTCGGCGGTCCGGACCGTGCGGCCGGGCCGGTGTCGCGGACCCGGATGCTCAGCCGGCTGTCCTCGACGAGGATCGCCAGGTGCACCCGCGTGTCCGCGTCGGCGTGCTTGAGGGTGTTGGTCAGGGCTTCCTGGACGATGCGGTACACCGTCAGCTGCACGCCACTGTCCAAGGCGTCCATGTCGCCCGAGGTCTGGTAGACGACCTCCAGTCCGGCGGCGCGCACCGTGGCGCACAGTGCGTCGATGTCCGCGATGCCGGGCTGCGGGCTGAGCTCGGGACCGCTCCGGGGACCGTCCGCGGAGCGCAGCACGCCGAGGACCCGGCGGAGTTCACCGAGGGCCTGCCGGCCTGTGTCGCCGATGAGCAGCAGGGTCTCCTTGCCCCGTTCGGGAGCGATGTCGCTGGCGTAGGCGCCGGCGTCCGCGAGCGTGATGATGACGGACAGGTTGTGGCCGACGATGTCGTGCATCTCGCGGGCGACACGGGTGCGTTCGGTGGCCGTGGCCAGCCTGCTGCGTTGGTCGCGCTCGATCTCCAACTGGGCCGCCCGGTCCCGCAGTCCGGCCAGCTGGGCGCGGCGGATGCGGATCATCAGGCCGAGCGCGAGGGCCGCGGTCGCCGTGCTCAGCAGGAAGAACAGCGCGTCCCAGACGGAGACGGCCGAGGCCGCGCGTGCGGCGACCAGGGCCATGGCGCCCGCCATGGCCGCGCAGGCCCACGGCAGCTGTCGCAGTTGTCCGTGCAGGGTCAGGCTGTACAGGGCGACGAAGAGAGCGACGTCCGCGCGCAGTGCGGCGCCCAGGGACCACTGGAGGACGAACACCGCCGTGATGACGGCGAACGACGCGAGGGGTCTGCGTCGCCGCCACAGCAGGGGCAGTACCAGGCCGGCCTGGAGCGCCAGCATGCCCGCGACGGGGAGTTCGGTGAAGGCGAGCCGGAACCGGCTCGGGCCGTCGCCGTCGTCCACACCGCCGTGGAGCAGGTCGGGCAGGCAGAACATCAGGAAGACCAGGGCCACGACCGCGGTGTCCAGCATCCACGGACGTGCCCGGTCGGCCTGGCGCAACCGCTGGCCGCCCCGGGACAGTCGGGCGACCAGCGGCCCCATACCGCTGATGTCATCGGTGGTCACGGATGCCACGCTGCCACGGTGGGGTCGGTCACGCGTCGCTGCGTGCCAGCCGACAGGCCGCGCCCGCCAGCGCCAGGACCGTCCAGGTGAGGAAGACCAGCAGCCCGGCGCCGGGAGACAGGGTCGTGGAGTCGTGGGTGAGGGCGAACATCGACTCCCCCGCGTTGGACGGCAGGTAGGGGCTGATGTCGTCCTGCCAGGAGCTCGGCAACAAGGAGATCAGACCCGGGATCAGCATCAAGCCGGCCACGAGCACGGAGATCCCACCGGCCACCGACCGCAGCAGTGCGCCCAGAGCGACGCCGATCACGCCGACCAGGCCCAGGTAGAGCCCGGCGCCCAGCAGGCTCCGCAGGACACCCGCGTGCGAAAGGCTCATGGCCGCGGGTGTGCCCGAGACGATGCCGCCGCCCATCAGGAAGGCGAGGAACGCGCCGAGCGTCCCCACCACGAGCGCGACCAGTCCGAACACGGCTGCCTTGGACCAGAGCACGGGGAGCCTGCGGGGTACCGCCGCGAGCGTGGAGCGGATCATGCCGGTCGAGTACTCCCCCGCCGCGACCAGCACGCCGAGCACTCCCAGTGCCAGCTGGGCGAAGTTCGTGCCGAAGAGGGACAGGCTCACGGCCGTCGAGTCGGCGAAGTCCCCGTCGAGGTGACCCGAGTCGATCCCCGACTTGTACCGGCTCGCGGCGATCACACCGAACGCCACCAGGAACAGCAGGCCGAGGCCCAGGGTGATCCAGGTCGAGCGCAGGGACCACAGTTTGGCCCATTCGGAGGCGAGCACGCGCCGTCCGGTCACCCGCTGGACGGGGCGAGCGGGTGCGGTGCGGGGTTCCTCGGCGGTCGTGGTGAGGGTGCTCACGCGGACCTCCTGAGGGTGTCGGTCCCGGTCGTGGAGCCGTGATACTCGACGGCATCCCTGGTCAGGTTCATGAAGGCCTCCTCCAGCGACACGGTTCGCGCGCTCAACTCGAACAGTGCGATGCCGTGTTCGGCCGCCGTCAGCCCGATCTCCCTTGCCGTCAGCCCGGTCACCTGCAGTTCCTCGGAGCCGACCCGGCCGGTGACATCGACGCCGGGCCCCGCCAGTACCTCCCGCAGCCGCGCCGGATCCTGTGTCGTCACCTGCACCGTGCCGCCGCCTGCCTCACGGATCAGCTCTCCCACAGTGGTGTCGGCCAGCAGCCGCCCGCGGCCCACGATGATCAGGTGGTCGGCCACCAGCGCCATCTCGCTCATCAGGTGCGAGGACACGAACACCGTCCGCCCTTCGTCCGCGAGGCCCTTGAGCAGATTGCGGATCCAGAGCACGCCCTCCGGGTCCAGCCCGTTGACCGGCTCGTCCAGCATCACTGTCTGCGGATCGCCCAGCAACGCCGCCGCGATGCCCAGCCGTTGCCCCATCCCGAGCGAGAAGGACCCGGCCCGCTTCTTCGCCACGCTGTCCAGGCCGGCGAGGCCGATGACCTCGTCGACGCGGCTGCGCGGAATGCCGTGGGTCAGTGCGAGAGCACGAAGGTGGTTGTAGGCCGAGCGGCCGGGGTGGATCGACTTCGCCTCCAGAAGGGCACCGACCTCCTGGAGCGGCGACTGGTGGCGGGCGTAGGGACGGCCGTTCACGGTGACGGAGCCGCTCGTCGGGGCGTCGAGGCCCACGATCATCCGCATGGTGGTGGACTTGCCCGCGCCGTTGGGTCCCAGGAAGCCGGTCACCGTGCCCGGCTTGACGACGAAGTCCAGCCGGTCGACGGCCGTCTTCTCGCCGTACCTCTTGGTCAACTGTTGTGCGTCGATCATCCGCGCTCTCCCTCGGGGCTCCGGCGTCCGTCACCTCCGACGCCACACCGGCAACGCTAGGAGGCGAACCACCTCGATCCCGTGGTACCGGGAGGCTGAACCGCGCCGCGCACGTGGTACCGCGGTACTACACGGCTACCTGTCGTCTTCGCCGTGGTGGCAGCAGGCGTCCGACCGCTGTGACGGGTGGGCCGCCCACGTCGCACCGGGTGCCGCGGCGTCCGCTGCGCACTGGGCGCGCTCCGCGTTGTCGACCAGGCTCTCGCTGTCCGACGCGGCGTTGGCCAGGGTCGCGCAGCACAGCGTGAGCAGGAGGGCTCCTGCCACCAGCGGCAGGGGGCGCCGCCGGGGCGGCGGGGCCAGCAGGGCGCGCACCCGTTGGGGCACGGCGCCGCCGCTCACGGCCAGGGCTGGGGGGCGGGAGGCGCCGGCGGAGGCGAGTGCCGCGCGCCCGACGGCGCGTGCGACGACCTTCCGGCTGCCGATCCGGGCCGCGGCCTCCTCGTCGGCCCATCGTTCCAGGACGAACCCGCCCGCTTCGGCCAGCGGTCGCAGCAGCGGGTTGGCTGCCGCCGTGAGCCGCCACACGGTCTGGAAGAGGTGGTGGCGGTCGCGGAGATGGGCCCGCTCGTGCGCCAGGAGCGCCGCACGCTCCTGGTCACCGAGACAGCGCATCATTCCCCGGGACACAACGATCCTTCCGGGGGCACCGGGGAGCGCGAACGCCTGCGGGGTGTCGTCGTCGAGCACCACCAGTTCGGTGTCCGCGGACACCCTGCCGCATTCGCGTCGGGCCCACAGCAGATGGCGGCCCTGCCGCACGGCGGCCACCGCGAGCGACACGAGCCCCGCCACCAGCGTCAAGGCGGCGCCTGCCGCGACAGCCAGGGAGACGGGGTCCTGGGTGCGCAGGGCGGCCACCGACCAGTGGCCCTCCTCCGCGACCTCCGGGATCTGCGCGAAACCGGTGAACGCCAGCAGCGCCAGCGAGCCGAGCCAGCCGGTCGCCGTCACGACCGCGGCACACGCAAGGGACCAGGCGGCGGGCCGCGGTGCCGACCGCAGGGCTGCCCGAGGGGCGAGCACGGCGAGGACCACGGTGACCAGGAGCGGGATGTAGACGCTGATCGTCACTTGCTCACGGCCCGTCGTCGTCGCGCCCGGCGTCCTGCTCGCCCAGCAGGCGGTGCAGCAACTGCTCGTCGGCCTCGGACAGTTCGTCCACGAAGCGGGTGAGCACCGCCTCCCGGTCGGAGCCGCGCTCCAGCAGGGTGTGCATCCGTACGGCGGTGTCGGACGCCTCGTCCCGGACGGGCGCGAAGGCGTATCCGCGGCCCGCCGGGTGGCGCACGAGCATGCCCTTGTCGTGCAGGCGGGACAGGATCGTCAGCACGGTCGTGTAGGCGAGGTCGCCGGGCAGTCGCTCCTGGACCTGCCGTGCGGTCAGCGGCTCGTGCGCGGACCACAGCGCGGCGAGCACACCGCTCTCCAGCTCCCCGCGTGCCCTTCTGCCGGTCGCGCCGCCGCTTTCGGCGCTCGTCCCGTCGCGCATCGTTCACCAGCCTTCCAGCTCGACGCCTCACTCTACCGGCGGAGCTACTACATCTTGTACGAGATTACCTACTACATGTTGTAGAGTTCGGCCGCCCACTCCACCTGCGGAGGAACCAGCCCCATGCCCTACCTCGGAAGTTCGGTGCATCTGCGCGCCCTGGCGGCCGCCGCCCTGCGCCCCGACCCGGTGCCGGCCACGGCTGTGTCGGAGCGCGTCGCGATCGTCTCGGCGAGCATCGGCGCCGGCCACGACGGCGCCGCCGCCGAACTCGCCCATCGGCTCACGGAGCTCGGTCTCGTCGTCGACCGGTTCGACCTGTTGGATCTGTTGCCGGCCCAGCTGGGGCGGCTCGTCCGGGACGGCTACCACCGGATGCTCGTCCGGGCCCCCTGGGCCTATCAGCGGATCTACCGCAGCACTGAACACGCCGGTGGCGGCGGGCCGTTGGCCCGGGCTCTGTTGCGCACCGCCGAGGAGCACATGCTGCGCGTGCTGCCTCCCGGTACCGGCGCGGTCGTCTCCACCTACCCGGGAGCCAGTCGCGTCCTGGGCAATCTGCGGCGCCGCGGGCGGCTGACCGTGCCCGTCCTCACGTATCTCACCGACTTCTCCGTGCACCCGCTGTGGGTGGCCGACGGGGTCGACGTCCATCTCGCCGCACATGCCGTGCCGGCCGTCCAGGCGCGGGCCGCCGGGGCGCGGGACGTCCGGGTGTGCGGACCGGTGGTGGATCCGCGATTCCGTCCCGGAACGACACGGGAGCGCGACACGGCCAGGGACCGCTTCGGGCTGCCGGCCGACGCCCCGCTGGCGCTGCTGGTCGCCGGCTCCTGGGGGGTCGGACCCGTCCGGCAGGTCGCCCTGGAACTGCGCGACTGCGGTGCCGCCGTCCCCGTGGTCGTCTGCGGCCGCAACGAGGCACTGGCCGAGCAACTCCGCGCGGACGGCATCGAGCACGCCTACGGGTGGGTCGACGACATGCCCGCCCTGATGCACGCCGCCGACGTCCTGGTCCAGAACGCCGGCGGACTCAGCTCCCTTGAGGCGTTCGCCACCGGTCTGCCCGTCGCGAGCTACCGGTGCATACCGGGGCACGGGCTGACCAACGCCGCCGCTCTGGAGGAGGCGGGCGCGGCGGTCTGGATCCGCGACCCGGCCCACCTCAAGTCCGTACTCGGCGACCTGATCGACGGCCCGCTCGGGCTGCGCCAACGCGCGGCCGGTCTCGCCCTGTTCGCCACCTCCACCCCGGAGCAGGGTGGTGGGCCCGCCGCGGAGATAGCGCGCGTCCATCGCGCGGGGCTGCCGCCGTTGCCCGCCCGTCCCGTGGTGCGACGGCCCCGCACCGCGGCACGTCGCCTGGTGGCCACCGCTGCCGTTGCCTGCGGGGTGTGGGCCTGCGCCGTCGGCACCGGGATCGCCACCGCGTACGACGGCCCGGGCGTGATCCACGCCATCGGGCACACCCTGGACCTGGACGACCCCCGGCCGGTCCACGCCCCTCGCCCGATCGGCCACCACTCATGACCGCCGCCCGACTGGTCCGCACCGCGACCCTGGCCGCCCTGCCCGCCCTCGTCGCCGTCCATGCCGCGCCCGCCGTCGCCACCTTCGGGCCACTGCGCAATCGGGTCATGCCCCGCCTTGCGGGCCGGGGCCGACCGGACCACATCGCCCTCACCTTCGACGACGGCCCCGACCCTCGATCCACCCCGCTCTTCCTGCGTCTCCTCGCCGAGCACAACATCCGGGCGACCTTCTTCCTGCTGGGCCGCGAGGCCCAACGCTCCCCCGGCCTCGTCCGCGAGATCGCCGCGGCGGGACACGAGATCGGCATCCACGGCTGGCTGCACCGCCCACTGCTCCTGCGCGGTTCCCGTGCCATCTACGACGACTTCGCCCGCGCCCGCGACACCGTCGCCGCAATCACCGGTCTGCGCCCGACCCTGTTCCGGCCTCCGTACGGCGTTATGTCGACGGGCGCCCATCTCGCCGCGCGCCGCCTCCGGCTCGCCCCGGTGCTGTGGACCTGCTGGGGCGAGGACTGGACCGCCCGTGCCACACCGGAGTCCGTCCACCGAACCGTCACGTCCGACCTGGACGGCGGTGGGACCATCCTGCTCCACGACTCCGACTGCACGTCGGCCCCGGGCGCCTGGCGCTCCGCGCTCGGCGCGCTTCCCCGCATTCTCGAGACCTGCGAGCAACAGGGCTACGAGGTGGGCCCGTTGGACGACCACGGACGGTTCCACCCGGCCTGACGCGGCGAGTTCGACGACCCCGCTCCGAGTGCCCGTCTTCAGAGGACGGAACGGCGGGCAAGCCACCCCAGTACCAACAGGCCGGGCAGCAGCGGCAGCCAGGCCGTCAGCAGCCGGTAGCCGAAGACGGCCGACAGGGCCGCGGCTCCGGGTGCCCCGGCCGCGGTGAGCGTCAGGACGAGCGCGGCGTCCAGCGAGCCCAGGCCGCCGGGAGTCGGCAGCAGCAGGGCGGCGCCGCTGGCGAGGAGATAGGCCAACAGGACGTGACCGGCGGGCACCGACACGTCCAGGGCCCGGACCACGGCGACCAGTACGGCGGCGTGCACCAGGGCGAAGCCGAGAGAGCCGCCCCACAGGGCGCACGCCCTGGCCCGTCGGCCGTGCACGGCCCGCACGTCGGCCAGAATCCGGCCGGCCGCGCGTCGCATACCGCGGCGCAGCGGCCGGTACAGTGCCACGCCCAGCGCGACCGCTGCGATGCAGCCGATCACCGTGAGCATGACGCCCGCGCGCGGGACGACCGGCGCGATCCGCAGGGGCGGGGGCGAGGCCAGGAGCAGCACGACGGCCAGCATCAAGCGGACCAGCCCGCCGACGGCGGCCTTCACCGCGAGCGCGGTCGCCGAGCGCGTGGTGGACACCCCGCAGCGGGTGAGGAATCTCAGGTTGACCGCGCTCGCGCCGATCCCGGCGGGCAGCAGGTGGTTGGCGGCGCACGCCGCGAACTGGGCCGCCACCAGCCGCCCGGCGGGAAGTCGTTCGGCCACCGCTCCTTGTTGCGCGACGGCTGCGCACACCCAGGTCGCCAAGGCGGCCACACCGGCGACCAGCAGCCAGTTCCGGTCGGCGACAGCGAGCCGGTCGGTACCGGCGTCCACCGTGTTCCGGTGCGCGGCGAGGACCCAGACGGCCGCCGTGAGCACCACGGCCGTGGTCACGGCGAAGTGCCAGGGCCGACTGCGGGCGCGGGGCAACTGTGCGCCGGCGGCGCTCACGACCGCGTTCCCGATGCCGGGGACGGAGCGACGTACACGCGCAGGCCGGCCACCCGGTGCGCGGTCCAGGAGCGGGCGTAGCCGGGTGGGGCGCCGGTGGGTGTCACCAGGGTGGCCGTGGGCAGGTGGCGGGCGGTCCGCCGGATTCCGTCCGGGGTGGTGTTCGTGTCGTGGCCACCGGTCGCCGCGGACCCGCAGCCCGCGTAGTAGCCGATCGGGACGTCGTTGTCCCCGGTGACCAAGCAGGGTGGGCGTACGCCCAGTCGGTGCAGGTCGGTGGCGACGGCGGCCCACTCGCGGTGAGCCACGGTGGTACGCCGCACGGTGTGCTCCAGCACCGCGAGCTGCACGGCCAGATGCCCGGCCAGCGCGACCGTCACGGCCGCCACGGTCAGCGGCCGGGAGATCCGTCCGGCCCTGCCGACCAGGCGTACCGACAGTTCTGCGAGCGGAACGGCGAGCAACGCGTATGTCGGCAGCAGGAAACGCGGCGCCGCGTACCCGATGAGGAAGAGGTAGGGGAAGGCCGCCGAGACGGCGCAGGCCAGTGGTACCAGCGTTGCCGCGGTGTACCGAGCGCGGAGCGCGACCACGGCGGCGAGGACCGCGAGCACCGGCAGGGCGTACCACCACAGGGTCACGGGAAGCGCGGGGGCGGCACCGGTGCACGGGCGACACAACGTACGTCCGCCCAGAGCCCGCAGTTGATCGGCGAGGGCGACGTGCCAGCCGAGGCCGCCCTCGATGCGGGACGCGGCGGACAAACGCTGCCCGAGGCCGCCGTACGAGACGTACGCCTCGATCACCCACTCGGCCGCCCCGACCGCGAGGCCGCCGACCAGCGCCGTCAGCAGCGCGGGGCGCCGCCATCGCCGTACACACACCGTCAGGAGGAGCAGGGGCAGGGTCGCCCAGACCGCGTCCGTAGGGCGCATCCCGGCCATCAAGGCGGCGCTCAGGCCCACGCCCCACAGGGCCGTGCGGTCGAAGCGGTCGGCCTGCGCGCGCAGGAAGCATCCCGTGCCTGCGAGGGCGCCGACGGCGACCCAGTAGTTGGGCATGGCCTGCGGGCCGTAGTACAGCGTCACCCACAGCGTGGCGAAGAGGCCGCCCGCGGTCGCGAGGACCCTGGCTCGGAGGACACCCCGCCAGGCGCGGAGCGCGAGGAAGAGCCCGAGGCCGGACAGGACGGCCAGATAGATCCGCAGCAACACGGTGGACGACGACCAGGCGGCGACCGGCGCCACCAGCAACGGGACGCCGCGGGCGCGCGGGGCGCTGAAGAACGCGGCCGGCGCGTGGGACGAGACCTGGCTGACGTAGACCGTCTCGTCCCAGCCGAGTCCCATCCCCGGCCGTACGAGAAGGAGTTGGGCCAGAGTGAACGCGGCGGCGACGACAGCGAGCGCGGTCCCCTCCCGGGACCGGCGAGCGGAGCGCACTGCCGTCGGCAGGCCTGGCCCGCATCCGCCGGTCGACTCGACCTGCGCGCTGTCCGTGGCCTGCGGGCCGTCGCTCATCACCCACCCCTTTCCCCTACAGCCTGTAGGGCCATCAACCCTACAGGCTGTAGTGGCCGACCGGCGCGCCAAGGCCGAGCAACCCCTACAAGCTGTAAGGTCTCGGGCATGGCTGGGACGGGCCCACAGGGCAGAGCCGAGCGGCGCAACGCCGGCGAGCTGGAGAGCGAAGTGCTCGCCATCCTCTGGGCGAGCGACGAGGCGATGGCTCCGACGGAGATCCAGACCGCGATCGGCGGCGAGCTCGCCTACAACACCGTGCACACCATCCTCAAACGCCTGTACGACAAGGGGCTCGTCCTGCGGGACGCGAACGGCCGACGCGGCGTCTACCGACCGGCCAAGAACGCCGCAGAGCTGACCGCTGAGGCCATGCACAAGGCCCTCGACCGAGGACCGGATCCCATCGCCGCGCTGCAGCAGTTCGTCACCGGACTGAGCGCCGAGGAGGAACGGGCGCTGCGGGAGCTGCTGGGGGAAGCGGAACGCTGAGAGCGGACGCCGACACTCTCGCTTCCACCATGGAACGTTCCTCACTCCATCATCGTCTACAGTTCAGTAGACCGTCTACAGAATTGTAGTCACTTGTCGGGCGCCGCCGTTCTGCCGCATCCGACGGCCAGCAGAAGGACGAAGGGCACTCGATGATGACCACGGCCGTACACCTGTCGTCCCAACTCGCCGTCAACGTGCTGGATGCCCGGTCGCTGCTGTCCGCCTTCGGTGTGCTCGGCGTGGGTGTGGTGCTGTTCGCCGAGACCGGGCTGCTGATCGGCTTCTTCCTTCCCGGCGACTCGCTGCTGTTCACGGCCGGTCTGTTGTGCACCGGCACCGCCGACCGCGGCCTGAAGCTGTCGCTCGCGCCGCTCTTGGTCGCCGCGGCGGTGGGAGCGCTGGCGGGCTCGCAGTGCGGATATCTCCTGGGCCGCAGAGCGGGCGGCGCCCTGCTGGCCCGCAGCCGCTCGGCCCGCCTGCGCGAGGGGGCGAAGCGCGCGGAGGAGCTGCTGGAGGGCTACGGGCACGCGAAGGCGATCGTGCTGGCCCGCTTCGTGCCCGTGGTGCGCACGGTCCTCAATCCGATGGCGGGCGCCCTCGGGGTGCCGGTGCGGACCTTCACCCTCTGGCAGGTGGTCGGCGGGCTGGTGTGGAGCCTGGGTCTGACGCTGGCGGGGTACGCGCTGGGCTCCTCCGTGCCGAACGTGGACCGGTATCTGCTGCCGATCGTCGCGGTGATCGTGGTGCTGTCACTCATTCCGCTCGCCTCCGAGATGTACCGCTCACGCCGGGCCTCGAAGGCGGAGGCGAGGGAGAGGGAGGCGCGCGGATGATCCCTGCTCTCGACGGTTCGTCGGTCGACGGCTCGGCGTACACGGATGTGGTGAACCTCGCCAGGGAGGCTCCGCCCTGGCTGGACGACTCGGTGGTGGCCTGGTCGACGTACGGACTCGCCGCGTTCGGGGTGCTCATGGTGATCGGCTGGTGGCGAGCCCGCCGGGTCGACGCGGTCGCTTCGGTGACGGCGCTCGCCGTACCGCTCGTCGTGGTCGTGGCTTATGGGGCGGACACCGCGCTGAAGCTGCTGGTGCGCGAGGACAGACCCTGCCAGAGCCTTCGGGTGACCACGCTGGAGGCGTGTCCGGCGCCCGGCGACTGGTCCTTCCCCAGCAACCACGCGGTCGTTGGCGCCGCGGCGGCCGTCGCCCTGCTGTTCGTCTCCCGTCGGCTCGGCGCGATCGCCGCGGTGGCCGCGGGCGCGATGGCGGCCGCGCGGGTCTGGGTCGGCGCGCACTACCCCCATGACGTGCTGGCGGGTGTCGTGGTGGGCGCCCTCGTCTCGCTCCTCGCCATGCCCGCACTGCGCAGACATGCGGAGATCCTGGCTCTGCGGCTCACGGCTACCCGCCTGCGTCCGCTGCTGGTGGCCGTCGTATGACACCGCCGGTCCTGATCATCGGAGGCCGGCTGTTCGCCCTCGGCCGGCTGGGACTGTGCCTGTACGCCGTCAGCCGCCGGCTGCCCGAGCAAGGCACCCCCGGTACGACGACCACGGACGCGGCACCAGAGCGGAAGGAGGACCATGCGTCAGACCATCCTGGTCGTCGAGGACGATCACGGCCTGCGTGACGTCCTGATGCGCGGACTGCGCGACGAGGACTTCGACACCGTGCCCGCGCCGGACGGCGCCACCGCTCTGCGGCTGGCCGGTGCCGACGTCTCCGCCGCCGTGCTCGACATCGGACTGCCTGACGCCGACGGGCGGGACGTGTGCCAGGCGATGCGCGCGAACGGGTTCCTCTCCCCCGTCATCTTCCTGACCGCCCATCACCGGCTGCCCGACCGGCTGGCCGGGTTCTCCGCCGGCGGCGACGACTACCTGCCCAAGCCGTTCCATCTCGCCGAACTCGCCGCCCGCTTGCGGGCCGCCCTCAAACGGGCCGCGCCGCCGCCTGCCGCCACCGCCGGTGACCTGTTCCTGGACGCCGTACGGCACACTGCCAGCGTCCGAGGCACCCGGGTGGATCTGACGCCGACCGAGTTCCGTCTGCTGGCCGCACTCATGACGGCCGACGGCGGTATCGTGCGCCGCCGCGAACTGGTCCGGGCGGCCTGGCCGGAGGGCGCTCAAGTGCATGACAACACCCTCGACCAGTACCTGACGAGGCTGCGCCGCAAGCTGCGCGAGGCGGGCAGCGACCGAACGATCGGCACGGCCCGCGGGATCGGCCACCGTCTGACATGAGCGACATCCGTCCACGGGCCGTCTCCCTGAGCCGGCTGGCGCCTCGCACACTCCGCGGCCGGCTCTCGCTCGTCGCCCTCACCACGGCCGCGCTGCTGATGCTGGTCCTCACCGTCGCCTTCAACGTCGTCGCCGGCCACCGCCTCCAGCACCAGGCGGACGACGAACTACGGACCCGCGCCGCAGCCGTCGCGACGACCGTCGACACCAGCGGCACGACGGTACGTGTCCTGGAGACCTCCCACGACGAACTCCTCGACACCAATGTGTGGATCTACGCCGGCCGGCACCTGCTGGAACAGCCGCCGGGCGCCGGCCACTTGACCCGGATCGCCGATGCCCTCGCCGGGCGCGGCGGGCGACGGTGCGTCACCGCTGACGTCCATGGCCCGCTCCGGCTGTGCTCTCAGCCAGTGCCCGGAGGCAGGAGCGAGGCCTCGGTGGTCACGGCATTGGACCTCTCGCCCTACCGCAGTTCGGCCGACACCCTGCTCCTGGGATCGATCACCCTGGACGTCGTGATGCTCGCCTGCACCTACGCCCTGACCCGGCTCGCGGTGGGCCGCGCACTGCGCCCCGTCCGCACGATGACCGACCAGGCCAGCCAGTGGAGCGCCGTCGCCTCCGAGGAACGCTTCGGCAACGTGCGGCACCCGGCCGAACTCGCAGGCCTCGGTACGTCGTTGGACGCGATTCTGGACCGTATCCGCACACTTCTGCGCCACGAGCGGCAGCTCACCGGCGAGCTCTCGCACGAGCTGCGTACGCCTCTGAGTCGCATCATCGCCGAACTCGACTGGTGGCAGACCCGCCCCCGCACCGACGACCAGACCCGCGCCACCCACAAGGTCATCACGGATGCCGCCGAGTCCATGCGCACCATCTGCGAAACCCTCCTGGACGACGCCCGGGGCGGCACGCTCTCCGCACCGGGCACCTCGGAGGTCCTGCCCACACTGCAGCGCCTCACCGAAGTCCTGGACGCGCCGGGCCACTTGACGGTCACCGCCGACGGCCCGCGACTGGAGGCCGGAGTCCCATCCGCCCTCCTCGAACGCATCGTCAGCCCGCTCCTGACCAACGCATCCCGCTACGCCCGCTCCCGTGTCGCCGTGCGCGCGTACCGCACACCCGGTGGCGTGCGCATAGACGTCGTCGACGACGGACCCGGTGTACCACCCCCGTTCGCCGGACGGCTCTTCGAGCCCGGTCAACGTGCCGCTCCCGCCAACGGACACCTCGGGGCGGGTCTGGGACTGGCGTTGGCGCGACGCCTCGCCCGTTCCGTCGGCGGCGACGTGACCTACGACCCCGTGCACACGCCCGGGGCCCGGTTCGTGATCAGCCTGCCCGCCGCCTGACACCGAACCCTCCCCCGTGTCACAGCGCGACGTCGCACCGGATGTCCTTGCGAGAGGCGGCCAAGTAGCCGACGAAGCCGAGAATGGCCACCGTCCAGAACAGTGTGACCGGCCCCAGACCCAGGTCGAGTCCGCCTCGACCACGACCGACGGCCATCCAGTCGGCGACGGAGGCACCGAGCGGGCGGGTGATGACGTAGGCCGCCCAGAACGCGACCACCGCGTTGAGCCCGCCCCATCGGTGAGCGGCGGCCGGAACCGCGATCGCCGCGGCGTACAGGACCGCGGAGCCCAGATAGCCGAGACCGATCGTGGCGGTGAGATCCCCTGCGGCGGTACCCAGCGCGAACGTCGCCAGAACGGCGGCCCAGTAGAAGATCTCGCGGCGCCGGGTGTGGATGCTGTGGATCGACAGAGTGCGCTCGCTGCGGTACCAGAGGGCGAAGACGGCGGCCAGCGCGGCCATGAAGAACGGGGTCGACAGTGCGTACGGCACTCCGAGCCCGACGTGCAGGACATCGGCGGCCATCGTGCCGAACACGCTGACCATGACGATCGCCGTCCAGTAGATCCAGGCCACATACCGCCGGGCGGCGAACTGCACCGCCAGGGCAGCGACCAGACCGATGCCGCCGAGGCCCACGGCGGGGATCGGGCCGAACACGTGGGCCAGATAGTCGGAGGCCGTCTCACCCATACCGGTCGTCAGCACCTTGATGATCCAGAAGTAGACGGTCACCTCCGGCACCTTGCTCGCCGCGTGCAGCCCATGGCGCGAAGGCCGGTTGTCCGTGAGGTGATCAGTCGTCATGGCAGGCACGATGACACGGCGCCCGACGGTTGCCCCAGACCTCTTTGCCAGAGCTTTGGCGCTTCTGGTGAGTGAGTTTCCCGAGGCGCGCCTGAGCCTGAACACAACCTGAATGCAGTGGCGAAAGTGCTGGTGAGCGGCGTGTGCCGGTGATATCCCCGGTCTTCCGCACTGCCGAAGCAGAGGCATGGACGGGATCAGGATCACGTTTCCTGCCTGACGCTGAACGCAATAGCTGCCCCTTGGGGTTCAGGCGGTGCGCTCCTGCTCCAGTTCCCGCTTGAGGTTGCGCAAGGTCGTTGCAATGTTCCGGGCCTGGAAGGCAGCGAACGTCCTGCCCGAGGTGGCGAGTCGGTCGAAGGCGTTGGCCACGAACGTCGGCCATGACCGCCGATCGTCCGTCCAGGTCTCCGTCACCCGCGTGCCCTCACCAGCCGGCTCGAAGCGGTACTCCCAGGTGGCGATCGGGCCGCGCAGAATCGGCCGGGTACGCCCGATGGCGTGGACGCGGAAGGCGAAACTGCGGCCCGGATCGGCCGCCGTGACCGTGCAGCGCGTCACCCAGCGGAACCGGCCACGCTTGTTGCGCCCGACGAACGTGGTGCCCAGCGTGGCGTTCCCGTCCGGGCCCGTCACCGTGCCCAGGTTCTCCGGGCTCCAGCGGCCCATGTCCCCGGGGCGGCTGACGGCACGGTAGGCGGCCTCCGGCGGAACGTCGATGACGATGCTGTCGCTCACGGTGAACACTCGGGACACTGCGTCGCCTCTCACTGGGAACTCGAAATTACCGACGAGTAAGAATCATGGCATGCGCCCGGACCAGGCCAAAGGAGCGGGCAGCGACGAAGGGTCAGGGAGGCAGCGCGGACCATGCCTGCCAGGCGGTGTGGAGGTCGGTGTGCCAGTGCAGGCGTCCGTCCTCTGCCGTGTGGGAGCGGAGCAGGTCCGGGGCCAGCAGGTGGATGGTGTGCGGGCCGTCCGGCCAGGGCGGCAGCGGCAGGAACTCGTCCATGGACAGGCGCAGTTGCCGCAGGTCGAGGACGACGACCGTCGCCTCACCGCACCGAGCGGTCAGCTCCGTCCGCAGGACGCCGCTCGTGACCGTGGTCAGCCGGCCCGCCGCCGCGCACCACACCTGAGTGCCCGAGACCGCGAGGACCCGGACACGGAAGAGTGCCGACATGTGCTCCGTCCTCTCTCGACTGCTCTCGGCTGCTCTCGGCTGCCTGAAGAACTGGGGCATTGGTGAGGGGCGGGACTGTTGTGGTCCCGCCCCTCGTCTCCTCCCCGTCACAGGAGTCGTACGGCCGGGCACCACGATGTCGGGTTCCCGGCCTGGCTGGCGGTCCGTCAGCTGGTGGGCATCAGGACGGTGTCGATGATGTAGACGTTGGCGTTGGCGGTCTTGACGTTGCCGCAGACGACCTTGGCCGAGTCATTGACGGTGTACGACTCACCCGAGCCGGCCGTGGTGACCTTGGCCTTCTCCAGGGTGTCGAAGGAGCCCTTCTCCAGGTCCTTGGGCGTCAATTGCTGTCCCACCACGTGGTACGTGAGGATCTTCGTCAGCTGGGCCTTGTCGGCCAGGACCTTGTCGAGGGTGGCCTTCGGGATCTTGGCGAACGCGTCGTTGGTGGGCGCGAACACGGTGATGCCCTGGGCGTTGTTGAGCGTGTCGACCAGGCCGGCCTTCTTCACCGCCGTCACCAGCGTGGACAGGGCCGGGTTGTTGGAAGCGGCGGTGGCGACCGGGTCCTGGGCCATGCCGTCGAAGGAACCGTCCAGGTGTCCGGAGACCCCGGACGGGGATACACGGCTCGCGGTGTTGGAGATGCTGGGGCAACGGTGAGCACTCGGCCGAGCATGGTTGGATCC